>JAFTPW010000390.1:0-4099 GCA_017463075.1 Clostridia bacterium | reverse complement strand
GATTGCGCCTTCTTCGGGAGAAATAATCATCAGATCATCCTTGTTGAAGGAAATATCGGGAATATTTCTGACCAGCGCCTTGAGCATCTGGTATGTAGGTCTCACATTGTCAAAACCGGTAAGCGGAATTGCATTGGATACGCGGTGGTCGTGCGCGTCGAAGGTGATGATGTTGGATACACCCATCTGCACCAGTTCCTGGAGTGCGATTGCGCAGTCAAGAGATTCGCGGGAGGTTCTCTTGTGCTGGCGGCCTTCGTACAGCATGGGCATGATGACGGTGATGCGTCTTGCCTTACCGCCGATGGCAGCGATGGTTCTCTTCAGATCTGCGAAATGATCGTCAGGGCTCATGGGGACTTCCTGTCCGTACATCTTATACTTGACCCCATAGTTGAAGCAGTCGGAGATGATGTAAACATCATGACCGCGCATGGAAGAATGGAGCATGCCCTTGCCTTCGCCGGAACCGAAACGCGGGCAGTCCGCGGTGTGAATAAAGGAAACGTCGTCGCCGTGAGAACGCCATTCGCGGAGATAGTAATCTACCTGTTCAACGAATTTCTCACATCCACGCATACCGATTACAGAAAGTTCGCCGAAAAAGCTGTCACTCATAAAATACCCCTTATGTCATTGAATTTTTTGACGCAGAACTTTGAGACAATTCCGCATAATACGTACATATTATACCATATTTCTCTTCATTTTTGTACGCGGCTGACGAAATTTTCATTTGGTATATCCTATAATTTATCCGCTGAGCATCGCCGGAATCCTGTGAATTTCGACAGAATCCTGTGTTTTCCGTTAAAAAATGGCAAATCAGATGCCGAGGATGAGGGTGGCTGCCTTGAAATACAGGAGAAGAGAGAGCGCGTCGCAGATGGTGGTGATGAAGGGGCTCGCCATGACTGCCGGGTCAAGACCGATTTTTCTCGCACCCACGGGAAGCAGTGCTCCGATGAGCTTGGCGATGATGACGATGGCGCCGATGGAGACGGACACGGTCACAGCCACGCCGACGGTCACGTTGTCAACCGCGAGCATTTTCAGAAAATTCACGAACGCCAGCGTCACGCCGCATAAGAACGCGACACGGAGCTCCTTCCAGATCACGCGGACAAGGTCGGAGAGACGGATTTTCACCTCTTCCGTGGACAGCGCGCGGATGATGGTCGCCGAGGACTGCCCTCCTGCGTTTCCGGCGGTACCCATGATGACGGGCATGAACGCGATGAGCGCGGCATTTGCGGCAAGGCGTCCTTCGAAGTGCTGGAGAATCTTGGAGGTGAACACGGACGAGATCATGAGGAACATCAGCCACGGTACGCGGTTCTTCCACGTTTCGAACACGGAGGTCATGAAATACGTCTTTTCACTCGCGGTCATACCTGCCATGAGGGCGATGTCCTCGGTGGTTTCTTCTTCCATAACATCGATGACGTCGTCCCCGGTGACAATGCCGATCAGGCGGTTTTCGCTGTCGGTGACGGGCAGTGCGAGAAAGCCGTATTTCTTCATCATGCTGACCGCTTCGCTTCTGTCCTCGGAGGCGTTGACGGAAATGACGTCGGGTTCCATCAGTTCGCCTACCGTGACATCTCCGTCCTCGCTCATAATCAGATCCTTGACGGAAATAACGCCGATCAGATGCCGCTTGGAGTCGGTCACGTAGCAGTCGTAAATCGTTTCCTTGTCGACGCCGGACCGCCGGATGTTCTCGAAGACGTCGTCGCGGGTCATGAATTCCTTCAGCTCCACGAACTCCGTCGTCATGATCGTGCCCGCGCTGTTCTTCGGATACCGCAGGATCATGTTGAGCTGACTGCGCATCTCGGGAGACGCATTGCGGATGACGCGCCGGACGACGTTTGCGGGCATTTCCTCGATCAGGTCAAACGCGTCGTCGAGGAAGAGCCCGTCGAGAATCGAGCCGAGCTCACGGTCGGAGAATTCCTCGATCAGAGTCTGCTGAACCTCGGGCTCCATGTACGCAAAGCAGTCCGCCGCCATTTCCTTCGGCAGAATCCGGAACATCAGCGGCAGATCATCCGCCGGGATTTCCCCGAACAGTGCCGCAACGTCCGCTTCCTGCATTTCGGTCAGGGTACTTCGGAGGGCAAGGTATTCTTTGTTTTCCAGCATTTTTGTGATTTTTTCCAGCATGATTTCTTCGTCAATCATACATTCGCCCTCCTTTGATTGCTTGTGAATTTATGGTATCAAATCTGTCCGACGGCTTTTTCGGCTGTCTTTACGATGCCGCGGAGTGCTTCTCCCATGTCATCGGCACGGAAGGACGCGGTTCCCACGACAAAATTGTTCGCACCGGCTTTTGCGCATTCGGCAACGGTATCGGGAGAAACGCCGCCGTCCACCTGAATTTCGCATTCCGGCTTGTGTTCGCTGAGGTATGCGCGCAGTTCTGCCACCTTCGGCATCATGTCGTGCATGAATTTCTGGCCGCCGAAGCCGGGTTCCACGGTCATAACGAGGATCATGTCCACATACGGCACAAACGCGAACGCATCGGATGCGGGACACTTCGGACGGAGAGAAACTGCCGCCTGCATGCCCATTTCGCGGATCTTTTTCAGCGTTTCGATCAGCTCCTCTTCCGGCATCACGTCGGAATGCAGGGTAACGGAAGCCGCACCTGCGTCACGGAGCTCCTCGAGATAGTTCTGCGGACACGCGGTCATCATGTGCACGTCCAGCGGGAGAGATGTGATTTTACCGATCTGTCCGATAATGAAGAAGCCGAAGCTGATGTTCGGAACGTACACGCCGTCCATGACATCGCAGTGGAGCATATCCGCACCGGCCTCTTCCGCACGGCGCACTTCGGTTTCGAGATGGAGAAAATCCGCCGCAAGAAGGGACGGAGAAGTTTTGAATTTCATGTCAGTTTTCCTCGATGTAATCGCATCCGGCATCATAGCCGGTGAATTCCGGTTTCGTGTGACGCGGAGCTGAGCGGGCGCATAAACTGTACCGACGGGGCTCCGTCAGATTCCTTTTTCCGAAGCGGATCTGTGACAGGGATGTTTCAGACAAAGGATGTGGATGCGCGTCACGGCTTCGCTCCGTTTATACAGCGTCGGTTTCCGCTGAGATTCCGGCGCTGTTTTGTTTTATTCCGCAAGAAGGCAGACGGCATTTGCCGCAATTCCCTCTCCGCGTCCGGTGAAGCCCATTTTTTCCTCGGTTGTCGCCTTGACGTTCACGCGGGACACATCAATTCCGAGAACCCGCGCGATTTCCGTCCGCATGGCTTCGATGTACGGCTTGAGCTTCGGCTTCTGCGCGACCACGGTCATGTCGGCGTATTCGATCGTGAGATTTTTTCCGGCGAGAATGTCCCGCGTCCGTGCGAGCAGAATCCGGCTGTCGATATCCTTGTATTCGCCCGCATTGTCCGGGAACTGGTACCCGATGTCACGTTCACCCGCGGCACCGAGCAGTGCGTCCATCAGCGCGTGAAGGAGTACGTCCCCGTCGGAGTGAGCCAGAAGCCCAAGCTCGGAGTCAATCTCAACCCCGCCCAGCCGCATGAGTTTGTTCTCGCAGAAGCGATGTGCGTCGTATCCGTGTCCGATTCTCATTTTATGTCCTCCGCCGAAATCAGGGTTACATCCCGGTCACGTGCGGCGAGAATGGCCTCCGCGATCACAACGTCCTCGGGATAGGTGATTTTCATGTTTGTTCTGCCGCAGTCCACGAGCCGTACGGAGAATCCGAGCCGTTCGCACAGCGCGCAGTCGTCGGTCGCATTGACGTGATCCTTTTCCGCAAGATACGCCGCCGCACGGTACATGTCCGCGAGGAATACCTGCGGAGTCTGCACCTGCCAGCAGTTTTCGCGGTCAATCGTTTCGGTAATATCGCCCGAGCCGTTGGTGCGCTTGAGGGAATCGACCGCTCTCTGCGCACATGCGGCAGCACCGGTGACGTAAGCCGTTTCCATGACGGCGTCAAGCATGTCGGAGGTCAGCAGACACCGCGCCGCATCGTGAATCGCCACGTAAGTACACGCCGGATTGACGGCATCAAAGCCGCGCTTCGCCGATTCCTGACGGGTGTCACCTCCTGTGAT
>JAFTPW010000389.1:0-3236 GCA_017463075.1 Clostridia bacterium | reverse complement strand
CTTCCGTGGTGGTCTGGAATCCCGTTGTCAGGTTGCTGCCGAACATCAGACCCACGCTAATCAGAACATCCCCGCTGTTCTTGAGCGAGGATGTGTCGATGACTTCGATCTGTTCGGTTTCTTCCGCAGATACTGCCGTCACCAGATAATAGATGGTTGAATAAGCCATGCCGGCGATCATGAGGAATGCGAGAATCGACGCGACAACGCGCACGGTCATCTTCTTCCGTCTTTCGCTGCGGGAAATGGCGGTTTTATCCTTCGACAATGGTATAGTCCCCCTTCACCATGAAAAATACGCTTTCAGTCTGAGCAAGAACACCGCGTCCGTCGCCTCTCGGGATCAGGCACATGTGATTCTTGGTCAGATATTCGCCGTTGTAAATCTCGGCACCCACGGTGTAGTTGGAAATGCCCTGCGTGGGGTCGGGTGCAATGCAGGTTGCCTGTCCGGCGCGGAGCATGATGTCGCACGCGGATACCGCGTAAAGCGCGTCGCCGTAGTGAAGCTCAACGACATCGTAGTGTTCCACAACGGTCGGCGTCACAACCTCAGCTTCGGTTTCGGGATACCAGATATCCTCGCCGCGGGAGTCATCCAGACGTGCTTCCAGCGCTTCCAGACGTTCATCCACTTCGTCGAGCAGTTCAACCTTGAAAATATTGGTCAGGTATGTCAGGGTAATCAGCGGGTTTTCGGAGCTGTCATATGCCGCGCCGACCGCGATTCCCAAAGCGGAAACCACAGCCAGAGCAGCCGCAAATCCCGCAATCAATTTTTTGTTTTTCATAATATCAGCCTTTAAGTAAAATTTCGTCGGTAGTCCCACCCGTATATTATACACGGATTGCTAACAAAAAGCAATAGGAGCGGAACATCCCGACGAAAATTTACATTTGGTTTGCTTTATTGGAAAATTCTGCAGCGGATCAGCCCAGTTTCAGCTGCTCTGCGGGCTTTTTCAGAGCGATACCCGTTGCGGGGATTTTATTCTTCCGGCATCCGTCGGATTTTTCCTTATCAATCTTATCGCCGAAGGTGACGTTTGTGACCTTGAGTCCTTCCTTCATATTGAACAGAATGACGCCGGCGGAGGATCGGGTGGTCTTCTTCGGAATCAGGTTCGAGTTGATGAGAATACCCTTGCCCGCGCTGTTTTCGATGAAGATATCCATCGGCTCGTGCTCGTAGATGACTGCCGCGATGGGAGATGCATCGGAGAACGCACCGGTCAGCTTGCGGCGGTTGGTCTTGGTTTCGTACGCGGTTACGGGAATCTTGACGCCCTTGCCGTTCTCGAAGAGGAAGATGATGCTGTCGTTCTCATTGTATTCCGTGAGCGCCTTCATCATCACGGGCTTTTCGTCCTCTTCAAATCCGAGCTTGACGGAGATGAACTCGCCGAGCGCGGACGCCTTGACGGGATCCATGTCAGCCGCCTTGCACTTGTAGCACTGTGCCTTGTCGGTGAAGAAGATCAGCTCGGCGCGGTTTTCGGTTTCCTCGGAGTTGGCAATCTCGTCGCCGTCCTTGAGCTTCTGATCGTCCGCACGCATCAGGGACTGCATCGTGATCTTCTTGAAGTAGCCTTCCTTGGAGAGCACGACGAAAATGGGGTAATTTTCAACCTCATCCTCCTCGGGCACATCCGTAATTGCGTCGTCAACGGTAATCAGCTGGGTCTTTCTCGGCTTGCCGTACTTTTTCTTCACGGCGGCGAGCTGCTTGGCGATGACATCCTTGAGCTTGATATCGTCCTCGATGATTGCTTCCAGCTCGGCGATTTCCTTCTGGAGCGCTTCGATTTCACGGATCCGTTCGAGGATGTATTCGCGGTTGAGATGGCGCAGCTTGATTTCCGCGATGTATTCCGCCTGAATTTCGTCGATCGAGAAGCCATCCATGAGGCGCGGTACGACCTCGGATTCCTTTTCGGTTTCGCGGACGATCCTGATCGCCTTGTCGATATCGATGAGGATTTTGCCGAGACCGATGAGCAGGTGGAGCTTGTCCCGCTTCTTGCCCAGTTCAAACGTCAGCTCACGTCTCACGCAGCCCATGCGGAAGCGGATCCATTCCAGAAGAATGTCGCGCACGCCGAGGAGCCGCGGAGTACCGTCGATGATAACGTTGAAGTTGCACGCAAAGCTGTCCTCGAGCGTGGTCTGCGTGAAGAGCTTCGCCATAAGTGCGTCGGCATCGGTTCCGCGGCGTACGTCGATCGTCAGCTTGAAGCCGGAGAGGTCGATTTCGTCGCGGATATCGGTGATTTCCTTGAATTTGCCTTCCTTGAGAAGATCCGTCACGCGCTTGATGATGACTTCGAGTGCGGTGGAATACGGGATCTGCGTGATTTCGATGATGCCGTTCGCCTTGTCGTAGTTGTAGCGCGCGCGCATCTTGAAGCTGCCGTAGCCGGTTTCGTAGATCTTCTTCATCTGCTCGCGGTCGTAGATGAGGAATCCGCCGCCGGCAAAGTCGGGAGCCTTGATGAGGTCAAGCAGCTTGTCCACGGAGGTCTTGGGATTCTTCAGGAGCGCAATGGTGCCGTCGCAGATTTCGCCCAGATTGAACGACGCAATGGACGAGGACATACCGACGGCGATCCCCATGTTCGGAGACACGAGGATGTTCGGGAAGGATGTCGGCAGAAGGACGGGTTCGGTCTTGGTGTTGTCGTAGTTCGGCACCATTTCGACCGCGTCCTTGTCAATGCCGCCGAAGACTTCCGCGCAGATGGGTTCGAGCTTGACTTCGGTATAACGCGGTGCGGAGCATGCCATGTCGCGGATGTACTGCTTGCCGAAACCACCCTTGGAGTCGACAACGGGATGCAGGAGAGACTCGTGGTCGCGGGACAGACGTACCATGGTGTCGTAAATCGCAGCGTCGCCGTGGGGATGGTACTGCATGGTCGCACCGACAACGTTCGCACTCTTGGTACGCGCGCCGGTCATCAGACCCTGCTTGTACATCGTGTAGAGCACCTTGCGCTGGGAGGGCTTGAATCCGTCGATTTCGGGAATCGCGCGGGATACAATAACCGTCATCGCGTACGGCATGAAGTTTTTCTCAATGGTTTCGGTGATGATCTGATCGGTTATCACCGCAGGGGTCGTGATTTCAGGTTCAGTTTTCTTCTTTCTCGCCATAATCGTTCCTTAGTTACAGTGTGATGCGGTATGAATGACAAATTCCGCGAAAATCGAGTTTGCCCATGCGAACCATTCGCGGG
>JAFTPW010000388.1:0-4541 GCA_017463075.1 Clostridia bacterium | reverse complement strand
GGCATGGACTGTGCACGTTCGGCTTCCTGCATCATGCGTTCGTATTCAGCGGAGATATGCGCGGATTCGCTGTTCAGACGTTCCATCTGCTTTGCGACATATTCAGCATACTGCTGCTCGGCGTCCGCTGTTTTTTCGATTTGGATATGTACGGAAATGCTGAATTCGCTGTAAATGATGCCCTCGATGATGCGTGCGGTTTCCGCGAGATTGAGGAGTGTGATGCCGCCCTGCGTGAACGGGATGCGGATGACGATGGTTTCGCCGTCCTGCTCCAGCTCGTATTTATCAAAGAACCCGCTGACCACCACGCCGACCCGCGCCGCTTCTGTCAGGATCTCGCCCATGTAGTCCATGGAGAAGAGCTCGGCGGGATAGTGGGTCAGAATCCGCATCTGGGAGAGCTCGTACGCTTCCTTGATCTGATTCTCGAGTGCGTAAATGTCACGTTTTTTATAAAGTCTCGGCAGGCGGCATCCGACTTCTGCAATGCGGTGTTCCCGGTCGATTCTGAGGGTCAGGTCAGCGGCGTCCGAGAAGATTTCGCGGCCTTTTGCGCTCAGCTCGGGGACCACTTTCCTGAAGACATCCGACAGATTCCGGGTCTTGTTATCTGCCATAACTGCCTCCTCAGTTTTCGTTCAGTGCTTTTTTCGTCTCTTCCACGAGGAAGTTCACGGCGTCCGCTTCTTCGACACGGTGCATCGGCTGTCCGTTCTTAAAGAACACGACAAATCCGTCGCCGCCTGCGATTCCGAAATCGGCTTCTCGCGCCTCACCGGGACCGTTGACGACGCATCCCATCACAGCGACCTTGAGCTTCTTTCCGTTGGTCGGAATGCCGCGGATCGCCTCTTTGTACTGCTTTCCGATGCCGATCAGATCGATTTTGGTACGTCCGCAGGTGGGATAGGATACGACATCCACGCCGCCGCCCACGTTCAGACCGAGCGATGCAAGAATTTCCCTGCCGGCGTCAACTTCCTTCACCGGATCGGCGGTCAGGGATACGCGGATGGTGTCGCCGATACCGTCGAGCAGGAGTGAGCCGATGCCGATGGAATTCTTCACCAGCCCGGAGTAGTCATCCCCAGCCTCGGTCACGCCGAGATGGAGCGGGTAGTCGGTGTTTTCGTGCAGAATCCGTGCGGCGCGGGTCATTTCCTGAATGGTTGAAGATTTGATGGAAATGACGATGTCGGAAAAGCCGCAGGATTCGAGTGCGTCCGCTTCGTTCATGGCGGATTCCGCGAGTGCTTCAGCGGTCGGTGCGCCGTATTTCTCGAGCAGTTTCTTATCCAGCGAGCCGCCGTTGACGCCGATGCGGATGGGGAGTCCGGCATTGCGGCAGGCATCTGCAACCTCGCGCACCTTCCAGCTCTCGCCGATATTTCCGGGATTGATGCGGATTTTATCGGCTCCCGCTTTCACGGATGCGAGCGCGATTTTGTAGTCAAAATGGATATCCGCGACAAGGGGACACTTCACGCCGGCGTTTTTCGCGATGGTAAACACCTCGGCGTATTCTTCCCTCGGCACGGCAAGGCGCACGATGTCGCATCCTGCCGCTTCCAGACGCTGGATCTGGTCAAGGCATGCCGCAAAATCGTGCGCGGGTGTATTGGTCATGGACTGGACGGAGACGGGATTTCCACCGCCGATTTTCACCCGTCCTGCTGTAACGGTTCTTGTTGTTTTCTTCATCATACTATATTTCGTTTCGTATTGTTTTCAATGTCAGAACAGTGCGGCGATATCCTTGAAGGCGATGACGACCATGAGGATCATCAGCACCACAAGTCCCGCGAAATGCACGTAGCCTTCGATGTTGGGGTCAACGGGTCTGCGCCGGATCAGCTCGATCAGCTGGAACAGGAGCCGTCCGCCGTCCAGTGCAGGCAGGGGCAGGAGATTCATCACGCCGAGGTTCATGCTGATGACAACGGCGAGGTAGATGAGATCCGATGTGCCCTCTTCCGCCGCTTCGCCGAGCGCTTTGGTGACGCCGACGGGACCGGAGATGGCTTCCGCACCGTAGCGTCCGGTGACAAGGTCATACAGGGATTCCCAGATCATCTTGATCGTGGATGCGGATCGGAAAACGGCATGCTTCAGCACGGTTCCGACGTTCTTGTCGTCCACGCTGACCTTGAAATCGACGGTTCCGAACTTCGTTCCCTGCATCACAATGGTCGGGAATTCGACGTCGGGAATCGTGAGCTTCTGTCCGCCGCGGATTACGGTCACGTCGATCGGTTCCACGCCCTTGCGCATGACTTCGTACACGACTTCGTCGGCGATGTGGACGCGGGTTCCGTCAATTTCGATGATTCGGTCACCGATCTGCAATCCGGCATCTTCCGCATAGCAGAATCCGGTGTCGTCGGGAACGAACATTGCGATCTCATTCGACGGGAGATACTGCTGGAACGCGACAAGGACGAACATCACGAGGATGCCGACGATCAGATTCATCGCAGCACCGGCGCAGGTGATGATGATCCTCTGCCAGACCGGTTTGCGGTGGAATGCGTTTTCGTCCGCGGATTCTTCGTCCTCCCCTTCCATAGAGACAAAGCCGCCGATGGGAAGAAGACGGAGACTGTACGCGATATCGGTTTTTCTGGATACTTTGGTGAAAATCTTCGGGCCCATGCCGATGGCGAACTCATGAATGGTCACGCCGAATAGCCGCGCGGTGAGATAATGTCCCAGCTCGTGAATGAAAATGAGGACACCGAAGATGAGAAGTGCGATAATAATGTAGAGTATGCTGATAGGACTCACATCCTTTGGGTAGATTTATCTGCGGGAAATCAGTTCACGGCACATCGCTCTGGCTTCACGGGATGCCGCAAATGCCGATTCCTCGTCCATGGTATAGGATACCGGAATTTTCGTTAACACTTCCATCACAAGAGATGAAATGTCTGTAAATCCGATCTCTTCATGGAGAAATGCGTCGACGGCTTCTTCGTCAGCGGTGATGAGGGACGTGGGTGCTGTACCGCCTTTGCGGATTGCCTGTCGTGCCGCATCGAGAAGAGGAAATGCGGTGGTATCGGGATTGGCGAAGGTCAGGCTCGAGAGTGCGGCGAAATCCAGGCCTTTTCCGTTCACGGGAGCGGAATGCGGTGCACTTGCGGCATATCGGATACAGTCGCGCATGTCGGGATGTCCCATCTGTGCCATGACGGTGTTATCATTATATTCGACCATGGAGTGAATTATACTCTGATGGTGAATGACAACGTCGACGCGGTCCTCGGGCATGCCGAAAAGCCGCACCGCCTCAATGATCTCAAAGCCCTTGTTCATGAGGGTTGCGGAGTCGATGGTGATTTTTCTGCCCATTTTCCACGTGGGATGGTTGAGCGCCTCTGCGGGTGTGACGGATTTGAGCTGTTCCCATGTGCGGTTTTTGAACGGTCCTCCCGATGCGGTCAGGATGATCTTTTTAATGTCGGAAAGATCCTTGCCCTCAAGACAGCGGTAGATCGCGCTGTGCTCGCTGTCGACGGGAATCATCTCACCGCCGGACTTCGCCATGGTGTCGAAAATCAGGTCTCCTACGGCGATGATGGCTTCTTTGTTTGCCATGCCGACCCGTTTGCCGGACTGTGCCGCGGCGAGTGCGTATCCGATGCCCTCGAGCCCTGCAACGGAGTGAAAAATCATGTCGGCGGAGGTTTCACGGATGGCGGCGAAAACTTCGTCCTTTTTCCAGAGAATTTCCGCGTCTGTGCCGATGGTGTCACGGAGCCGTTTTGCCGCAGATTCCGATGCCACAGCGACGACGGACGGGTGAAACTCTGCAATCTGCTGTGCGAGAAGATCCGTGTTTTCACCGGCAGTGAGCATGCTGACGCGCAGTCCGAGCTCGCGGATGACGTCCATGGTCTGCGTACCGACGGAACCGGTTGAGCCGAGAACTGCCGCCGATTCGATTTTCCGGCACGGATTGGGGTTGAGCGAGATCATAGTTTCTCCTTAATCAGATGAGAATGCTGCTGAATGCGGGAATCTGGGTGAGGATGTAGAGCACGGGAGCCGTGAGAATGACGCTGTCGAAACGGTCGATCACACCGCCGTGACCCGGGAAGATCCAGCCATAGTCCTTGACCTCGAAGCGGCGCTTGATGACGGATGCCGCAAGGTCGCCGATCTGGGAAATCACGGACACAATCGCGCCGGACAGAGCGAGCATGAGGAAGTTCAGTTCAATCTCGGGTGCGAAGAATTTCTGAATGATGATGCCGTAGATGACAAAGGAAAGCGCGGCGAAAACAATCCCGCCGATGGAGCCTTCCACGGTCTTCTTCGGAGAAACTTCGGGGATGAGCTTATGCCTGCCGAAGAATCTGCCGGTGAAGTATGCGAAAGAATCGCTGACCCACGGTCCGATAAAGGTGAGCAGGTAGAGGTATTCCCCTTCCTCGCGGAGCAGAGTCATGCAGGTGAAGGACAGGGACACGTACAGAACCCCGCGGAATGCGGAGGACGTGATGGTATAGTCCAGCTTGCCTCTGGAGAACACATCC
>JAFTPW010000387.1:0-8102 GCA_017463075.1 Clostridia bacterium | reverse complement strand
TTTCTTCATCGGACCGCCGCTGGATGAAGCTCTCGGATTCGTTTGCCGGGTAATCGGTGTCCCAGTTGGCTTCAGCTCCATCTTCCATGGCGACAATGCGCATCGGGGCCGCAAGCAGCTCAACACCCTCGGAACGCACGGATGTCAGCATGCCGTCAGCGCCGACGGTGTAATCCCGCCCGATCACATGGACGGTGTGTTCAAGACTGTTGGTTTCAGCACGGAGCGGAATGAAAGGATGGGGGATATGCATATTCGTTCTCCTGTTGTTCGGTCTGTGTACCTTTGATGCTGATTACATTATACTTCCGATTTCGTCATGATTCAATAGGGCAGTGTGAATTTTCCGCTGTCAGTACAGCAAAAAAGCGTGCTGTTGATTACAGTTTCTGCATGTAATCACGGCACGCTTTTGTATTGGATTGGGTTAACTGCGGGATGCCTTCCATTCTTCCAGTCCGGCTATGCCTTCGGGAGTAACCGGACGGAGCCACTTGGCACTGCGGAAATGTCTCAGGCAGAGGATGCTCTTGATGATATCCTCGCAGAGATACATGACGGCAAACACTGCGACAAACGGCAGATCGAGAACAAACGCCGCGATGAGCGTTGCGGGAAGGGAAAGTCCCCACAGGCAGGAGAGGTCGTAGATGACACCCGTTGTTGTATCGCCGCCGGAACGGAACACGCCGACAATCTGAATATACGGGATATTGCGGAGCGGGATTTCGAGGGCATATACCACAAGGAGACTCTGTGCAGTCAGAAGAACGGTTTCGGAAATGTTGCCGCTCAGGTTGAACACGCTGACGAGCTGTGCACGGTACAGGATGATTATCCAGCCGATGACGATGC
Organism: Clostridia bacterium; assembly: GCA_017463075.1. Classification (GTDB taxonomy): domain Bacteria; phylum Bacillota; class Clostridia; order Oscillospirales; family CAG-272; genus UMGS1696. Next base: position 7,247 of record JAFTPW010000387.1, on the reverse strand, counting down.
TGACTGCGGGAATCAGGATGGTGAAGCGCAGGGCATCCTGACAGGCACGTCCGATTTTTCCCGCACCGACGGATTTGCCGACCATGACGCAGCTTGCATTGCACAGACCGACGAAGAACGCAAATGCGATACTTTCAAACGTACGGAGAATGGTGAGGGCTTCGTAGTTTTCGTATCCGAGCGCACCGTAAATCGCATTGAAGCAGAAGGTGCCGAGTCCCCACATGGATTCGTTCGCCATGACGGGAAGCGCTTTCCTGTAGAACAGAGCAATGCTGGCTTTTGAGAAGTGCAGAAGTTCGCGGAGCGGTGCATATACGATATTTCCGGGACGCAGGGAGAGCACCAGCAGAAGAATCGCGCCCGTCCATGAGGAGGCAACCGTTGCAAGAGCGGCACCGCGGATCCCCATCGCGGGAATTCCGAATCCGCCGAAGATGAAGAGGTAGTTGAGCACGGCATTTTCGACGGTGGTGATGAGCGCGACGTACATCGGCAGCTTCACCTGAGCCGTACTGCGGAGAACCGAGCTCCACACACCGGAAATCACCACGGCAAAGTAGGAGAATCCGGCAATCCTGAGGTAGGCAACCCCTTCCGCAATCACGGCTTCCTCATCACCGAAGATCCGCATGACCGCGGCGGGAGCAAGACAGGCGGCAATCATGAAAATCGCACCGAGTACAAGTCCCGAAACCAGCGCAATGCCGGAGGTACGGTGAATGCCTTTTTTGTCGTCGACGCCGAAATACTGCGAGATGAAAATCGCGGCTCCCGAGCTGACGCCGAAGAGGAAAATGTTCAGAAGCCAGCTCCACTGACCGGCCATACCGGCAGCGGCGAGAGAAATATCTCCAAGCATGCTGACCATGAGGGTATCGACCAGGGAAAAGGAACTGGTCAGCATATTCTGGAACGCAATGGGGAGCGCAAGACGGAGCGTGACACGCCAGAATCCGCGATCCCCGACATAATTGGTAAGATTCAATGCGGAGACTCCTTGTCTGAGTGAAATGTTGTCGTATAACTATACCACATTTCGCACGAACAGTCAAGTCGGGATTTTTGTATCTGATCCGATTCTGCCCGCCGCGTAGCCGATGAACTCATCCCCGTCCCGTCTGCCGTTGTACCAGAGGTGATACAGCCCATCCTCATCGCGGACAACGGTGGGCTTGTAGCAGGAATGCTCATCCCATGTGCCGGGCGTGGGCGTTACCAGCGGATTTTCCGGAACTCTCGTCCAGTTTGTGATGCCGTCCTTCGAGCGTGCCGCGCAGATGCATGCGGTGTGGATGTCGCGGTAGCCGATGTAGAACATCAGATAACCGTCGTCCTCACGGAGCACCTGTACCGCGCCGATGCGGTTCTGTTCGTACTCATTCTCGGGTGCGCAGGTGAAGATCGGGTTCCGCGCGTCCTTGGTCCAGTGGATGCCGTCGTCCGATTCCGCATAGCAAATCACGTTCGGCTCGTAGGTTTCACCGGCGGCGTACCACATGCGGAATCTGCCGTTTTCGTACATCACGAAGGGATTCATGACGGAATCTTTTTCGAAATCCGTTTCCGGGACGAGAACGGGCTCCTTCTGAATCCGCTCGAAATGAATGCCGTCGTCTGAGCGTGCAATGCCGATCCATGAATTTTCAATACTGCCATTCTTGCCCCACTGACCGGTGTACCATATCAGATAACCCTTTCCGCTGGGATCGGGGAGAACGCAATGACGGTTGACGATCGTTTCCCAGCCGCTTTCCAGATTGCGATCCATCGTGATGATCGGCTCCTCCCAGTGAATGCCGTCATCGGAGAAGGTCACGGCAAGGGCTCTTTTCGGGCGCCATGACACATCCATGCGAAGTCTGCCGTTCTGCTTCCAGACGTACGCGTCAAACATGGTTCCGGTTTCCCGGCTGCCGAATACGGGTGAATTTTCGTATTTTGTGAATGATCCGGTTCTGTATTCCATGGGTACCTCCTGTTTGATAAGTGTGATTACTGATAGATCTCCGCGAACTTCGCGATCTTGCGTTCTGCCTTCTTCTGACCGGACTTGACCGCGGATGCGAGGGATTCGGTGGATTTTTTGCCCAGCACGTCGTTGTAAAGGTTGGATACGCCGAGGAAGTTGTAAGCAAGCTCGGGGTCAACGGTACGGGATGCGCGGATGATGTCGAGCATTTCGCAGGAATCCTGGTCACGCATCGCTCTGCCCTGAAGCATGACATCGTAATAAGCGATGGAGGTGGAATAGTAGCTGTCCGCGTTCATTGCTTCAAGCATGTGACCGGTGAACGCCGTGGTGGAAGAATTGCGCGGGATCACCATGATGCTCGCCCAGTAGGAGCTGAAGGAGTGGTGATATTTTTCCTGTGTTTCATCGTACTTGGGCATGGGAAGGAGTCCGATATCGGTGTCAAGATCGCGGAAGATCAGGAGCTGTTCGATGCCGCCGACGTAGAACATGGATTTGCCGGCACGGAAGTTGGCACGAAGCGCATCCGTCCACGGGTCACTGTACTTAGAGGCGTAATCCTGTGCAAGCATATAGGTGTTTCCGCTCATCATTTTGCAGATTTTGTCTGCTGCGGTGTAGAATTTTTCGGAGATGTTCAGCTTCGGATAACCTTCTTCATCGGAGGTGACAAGAATCACATCGGAAGCAAGCATGTGCAGGGTGAAGTTGAAGTTCTCGCCGACAGCACCGTAGCGGTCATTGTCATCCATCAGACCGTTGCCGTCAATATCGTCGGTGACCTTTTCGAGAATCTCGTTGAAGTTGTCGAGAGTCCACTTGTTTTCACGGACCATCGTGTACGGATCTACTTCAAAGGAATCCGCAAGCTCCTTGTTGAATACAACCGCGTAGCTGTGGGAGTCCGTCCACGTGTTCATGGCGCCGATGACGGAATAAACACTGCCGCCGATTTCCATGGACTTTGCAACCTGCGTATCCCACCACGGCTTGGAGAGATCCACGTATTCGATCTGATTCCAGTCGGCGGCGAAACCGTCCTGCGCAAGACCGAGTGCATTGGAGAAGCCGGGTATAATCACATCCCAGTTCTGTTCGTCGGCGAGATAGGAGTTTTTATACGTATCCTGTACATTTCCTGCGGTATCGTCAACGATTTTGATGTCGTAAGTATCCTCCATTCTCAAGGTGCGTTCATAAGTAGCATCATTCATGGATTCGCCTGTCATTTCAAAAGATGCTACCTCTGAATAGAATCGAACCACGGCATCCGTCACTTCACGGGAGAGGAATCGGAATTCCTGACCGTCATATGTGGTGTCGGGAATGTCGGGCAGGAGCTTTTCGGTCTCACTTTCCTGCACTTCCGTTTCCACAGCGGCAGGTGTGGTGTCATTCGGCTGGGTTTCGGTTGTTGCCTGTTCTCCGCATGCGGTCATGGAGGCAAGCATAGCAACGAGGAGGATTGTGCTGATTGTGCGTTTCATGGTGTTGTTTCCTTTCTTTAAAAGATTTATTTGTGATTACAATTGAATCTCAATCTGTACATCTGCCGTCGGTTCACAGTGGAATTCACGAGCCCCATCCACGGTGACTGTCAGCCCGTCGGTTTTATCCCACGCAATATCAACCGTGTGCCCGTGATAATGCACATCCGTCACGGCAAAGCTGTCAAGGGAAGTGCCGAGCGGGTGAATCCGCAGCGTATCGCTTTCATCCGGGCAGATGCCGCAGATTCCGGTCATCACGAGGTCAATGAACGTGGAGTGGTTGTAGTGGCACCCTCTTGTGCTGTCCTTGCCCGGGCGGTTCCACTTCCGCATGATCTCCCGTGCCAGCCAGATGCCGGTATCGGGATCCATATTTTCGTCCAGCCACGGTGTGCCGTCGGTATCGCGGTGGGAATACGCGTAAGTCAGAAGCAGGGAGGTGAACTCGTCAGGGGAAATGGTCGGCTGTTCTGCGGAATGCAGGTATTCGATCACGGCGGTCAGCGTCTGCGCGGTTGCAAAAGGCCAGATCGGACCGTTCCAGAGGCATTCATGATTGAACGGCTTCATGTATTCCGGATGCGATGCGTCGGCGGTGCGGAGTCCGTGGGGCGAGAGTAAGCAGTCGGGATCGAGAAGATTGCGAAAACATGCGTCCTTGCCTGCGGTGGGAATGCCGTAGATCCACGGGATGTATCCGATCTGCTCGCGGACATTCTGAGCCTCACCGCTGTCGGAAATCACGCCGAACATGCCGGTTTCATCGTTCCACAGCCGTTCGTTGATCTGCGCGGCGAGAATGTCCGCGTCTTCACGGTACTTTTCCGCCTGAGCGGTGTCGCCGAGCCGTTCTGCGATTCTGCCGAGCGCGCGTTTGTCTGCGGTCATGTAGGAGTTGATGGTCGGACGGATGCCATCACCGGAGATGGAATACTCCATGCCGTCACGTCCGCAGTCCTGCCGGTACAGGATTGTATCTGCTTTGTGATCGTCCCATGCCCGGTGGATTTCCGCGAGCTTCGGGTAGAGCGTCTTCGCTGTTGTGCAGTCTCCGCTTACCTTTGCCAGAGCGAGCAGGCTGTCGGCAATCGGGAAGCTGTAAAGCCGCGGATTTCCCTCGGTGCACCAGAAATTTGCGTATTCGTCCAGTACCCCGGTGTCGTGCATCCATCTGCCGTCGCGGAAATGATGCATCGCCGCACAGCTGATGGTGTTGTAAATCCCAGCCCACGGTACGTCCGGCAGAAATTCAGAGATCACATGTCCGGCGGGCGTCTCTTTTACATGCCGTCCGTACAGCTCACAGCGGTAGTCGTATGTGATGTTCAGTTCCCGGTCGGAGGAAACAAATTTCGGAAAAGTGACAGTCATGGTGAAATGTTCTCCTTTCGTTTTTCGGAATTCTGTCTTGCAATTTTTGCGCATTTGCCGTATAATGGAAACAGAATTGGTCAAGGTGCGGAAAAGGGAGCGGAAAATCAGCTCTTCTGTTGTTATTATAACAAGGAATGTGTCCGTACGACATGGCAGTGTGTTCGGTAAATTTATCATTTTGTCCGGAGGTTGGTATGAGAACCGTTGATTTTCCCGAAGCCGAATCGAAGCATCTTTTCAGCTGGAATCGAACGGAGGATATCCTGATCGGTTCACTGCAAAAGCTCTACTTCAATATGATGTACACCGGATGCTATGTCTGCCGGAAGTCGTTTCAGATCAACCGCCAGAGACTGCCATCGGCTCAGCTTCTTCTGACGCTGGAAGGCGAGGGAAGACTGCACTATCAGGACAGGGACTACCGCCTCACGCCGGGAACTGTTATGCTCATCAACACGTGGAATCTGCACGAATACCATGCTCTTGATGACGGCTGGAAATTCAAGTACCTGCATTTCTGCGGCGGCATGAGTGACGATTACCTCACGTACATCAACGCCCATCTCGGACACGTTTTTCCGCTGCACAACAGAGTTTTATGCGAAACGGAGGAGCACATGGACGCCATCTTCCGCGAAACCGACGGCACGGGACTCCCGGACTACCCGACAGTGTCGTCGAATATCTACTCGATTCTCACATCGTTCCTCTCGCAGAAAAACTCCGTCGGACCGGCACAGAAATCCGCTGCGGCAATCCATCGGGCGGCGGCATATATCGCGGAGAACTACGCCCGGAACATAACGACGCAGGAAATCGCCGACGCCGTGTATCTCTCGCGCTCGTACATGTCCGAGATGTTCGCAAAAACCTACGGCATGGCACCGCATGAGTACCTCATCATGTACCGCCTGTCGCATGTGAAGGATGATTTAATCAATACGCAGCGCTCCCTGTCCGATATCGCGGAGTCAAGCGGGTTCCAGAATGTGTTCGCGCTCTCCCGTGTGTTCAAGCAGAAGTTCGGCATATCCCCGTCGGAATACCGGAGAAGCATGGGGAACGGGGATTGAATAAAATGAAAAAACGAAAGAGCCGCCTGTCTTTGCAGATGTAAGGTGAGCGGATCTATGCGGTTAGTTCGGTTTTCGAAAATTCAGCCGTATGTATTCCAAAATCCGGCGGACTGTGCTATAATAATTCCGATATCATTCTGATTTCTGAGAGGGCTTGAAAATGAACATGAAAAACATCATGATTTTCGGTGACAGCTATTCCACGTTCACCGGATACATCCCGGACGGCTATGCGGTTTACTATTCTCCCGCGGGCAGACCGGAAACCGACGTGACGAAGGTGGAGGAAACATGGTGGCACAGAGTCTGCACGGAGCTGGAGCTCAATCTGGTGCTGAACAACAGCTGGTCGGGTTCCACGCTGTGCAATACCGGATACGCCGGCGACTGTTCCATGACAAATTCCTTCCTGCACCGTCTGGATGTGCTGAAGGAAGAAAACTTCTTTGAGACGCACGAGATCGACACCGTTTTCATCTTCGGATGCACCAATGACAGCTGGGCAAACGCGCCCCTCGGCGAGATCGGATTCGGGGACTACACCAGGGAGGAGCTTGCCTCGGTATGTCCTGCCATCTGCTGCTTTATCGGACGCGTGAAGGAAACTCTGCCCGGCGCGAACGTGATCTTCCTCATCAATACCGATCTCAAGCCGCAGATCGATGAAGCGGTGAAGGCGGCATCCGAACATCACGGAACATCCTATATCGAGCTGAAAACCAACGACAAGCGCTCCGGTCATCCCACGGTTCAGGGCATGAAGGACATCGCGGATCAGGTGACTGCGTTTGTCAGAGGACAGCAGTAATCCGCTGATAAAAAATACATAACAGTATGCGCTGCATAAGAAAAATCTCACCGGTGAAAGAAGCCGATGAGATTTTTTGTTATTATAATAAATTGTAGGTTATTCGCCGAGCTGCCAGATCCGGGTCAGCCAGAGATTGAAGTGGAGCTGTTCCTCGTCATCAGCGTATTCAGCGGGAATCATCGGCGCATAATCGCGAAGAACCTCACGGTAGGAAACGGATGCGGATCCGCCGTTCACGGTAACAGTGCAGTCGGTGTGGATCTTGATGCTGTATCCTTCGCTCAGATCATAGGTCTTCGAGGTGATGCCGTCGTCCAGTGTGAAGGACTGTGCGGACACATCGGTGAACGTGAGGTAGACGAGGGCTTCTTCCGTATTTCTGCGGATTTCCAGCGCGTTTCCGGATGCCGCGGACAGAATTGTGTGATCGACCGGGATTTCCTCACCGGTTCCCGCGTAGTATCCGTCTGCGTAGTCCATTTCAGTGGCGTATTTCTTCAGTGCGCCGTACGCGTTAAGGT
>JAFTPW010000386.1:0-22133 GCA_017463075.1 Clostridia bacterium | reverse complement strand
CAACGACCGGTGAACAGCTCTCCGTCAAGAACGTGCTGATCCTGTTCACGGAGATCGACCTCATCCCCGGCGACGAAGCGGGCAGACTCACCGTCGGCACCGTCGGAAGCGGTCAGGGCTACTACATCACCAACGGCGTCCGCAAGGTTGTCAACTGGTCAAGAGAGAGCAAGACCTCCACGCTGCACCTCGAATACCGCAACGGCGACGAGCTCATCCTCAACTGCGGCAAGACCTTCATCTGCGTGGTCGACAACTCCGTCGCATCCGGCATCGATTTCGAATACAGCTGGGAAAACTGAATACCGACACGGCTGTGGGACTCCTGCGGCCGTTGTTTTTTGTATTGCATCTGAAGCAGAGATGTGGTATAATAACACTACCGCACGGAGGGATTAGAAAGTAAAGGCTTTATGTTATTAATTTCTGTATTAAGTCTGATTGTCGCAGCGGTCACCATGATCTATACCATCATGATGTACTACAAGAACGATAATAAGTAAAGTGTAATACATAACATTCGGATGAGAGTTTTGAGAGTTGAGGCATCGGAGTAACGATCCGCCGTTGACAAAATCTCCCTATGCCTGGTGTATCAAAACTTTCACGAAGTTTTATGCGATTGCTCTTGACGAAAGCGAAAAAATGTGTTATGATATATATGCTTAATACAGAAATCAGCAATTTACTTTCTGATGACCGAAGCGGAAGCACCGTTCCGGAGTCGTTAACCGGAGCCTCGTGTGTGCGGATGCTTCAAATCCAATGAACAACAGTCCAGATTCATGGGCTGTTTTTCTTTTTCCGCAAACAAAAAACGCACAGCCATCGCTGACTGCACGTTTTGGGATTCATTCCGCATTTTTCTTTATCTTCACCTGCGAGAGCACAATTCCCGCGAAGATGAGGGCACATCCGAGGTACGCCATCGGCTGCATGCGTTCGTGAAGGATCAGCGCGCCGCCGATTGCGGAGAAGACCGACTCCGTCGAGAGCAGAATGGACGCCGAGGTCGGTTCGCTGTGCTTCTGTCCGAGCGTCTGGCAGGTGTACGCCACGCCCGTGGACATGATGCCGCAGTAGAGAATCGGGATGCCTGCGAGGACGATACCCGACAACGCGATTTCCTCAAAGATCAGCGCCATGGTGAGGTTGAGCACGGCGGCAGCGGCAAACTGCACCATCGAGAAGCGCAGGGAATAGATGTTGTCCCCGAACCGGTCGATGATGAGGATGTGGAGAGCAAACACGCCTGCGCACGCGACGAGGAAGATATCTCCGGTGGTGAATGTGAATCCGGCGGAGGTGTCAAAGCAGATGAAGAACAGCCCCGCAACGCCGAGAACGGCACCGATCCAGCTCTGCACACCGGTTTTCTGACCGAGGAAGAGCCCGAAAATGGGTACGATAATCATGTAGAGCCCCGTGATGAAGCCGGCTTTTCCCGCGGAGTCGGTGAGCTGGATGCCGACCTGCTGGAGCCACGACGCCGCAAAGAGCGCACATCCGGCACAGAGTCCCGCGATGACGGTGGTTTTCATCTTTTTCGCGTCGTGTTCGTTCTTCTCGAAAATCAGGATCACCGGAACCAGCGCGATTGTACCCAGCAGGAACCGTGCCCCGTTGAAGGTGAACGCGCCGAGATGATCCGCACCGAGCGCCTGCGCGGCAAAGGCAAAGCCCCACACCACGGCGGCGATGAGACAGAACAGGATCCCTTTCGGTGAATTTTGCTTTTTCATAATGACCTCCGCTTGCAGTAGAATGGAAAAAGCCCCATCAATCTGATGAGGCTTGATCGTTTGAAAGGCGACACCCGGAATCGAACCGGGGAATAAAAGTTTTGCAGACTTCTGCCTTACCGCTTGGCTATGTCGCCGTTCCTGTGACGGTGTATATTATACTACACTCCCGCGGAATTGTCAAGGGCTTTTTTGAAATTCTTTTATTCATTTTTCCGCGGGAGGAGGCATTATTCGGTTTCGCAGAATTCCAGTCCGTACTGCTTCGCGATTTCGTATGCGTAGCTTCTGCCGCCGGGTTCGGTCGGAATCACCCGGTAGGTTCGCCGTCCGCTGACGTATTCCGCCGAGAGCGTCACGATTTTCGGGGATTTTTCGTTCAGGGCGGGAACTCTTGCGGCGAGCTCGTGCAGATGGGTTGAATACACGCAGACAGCGCGGCGGTGACGGATCGTTTTCAGCACTTCCTCTGCGATGACGGCGCCTTCCGCGGAACCGGTACCCGAGAAGGATTCGTCCATGAGGATGAGGGAGTCCGCATCCGTGCCGTCAAGGATTTCCCGCATCGCACGGCATTCCTCGGCAAGACGGCTGTCATCCGCTGAATCTTCCGCAGGGAAGTGGCAGTAAACCGAGCCGAACACGGGGAGATTTCCCTCAACTGCCGGAACGGGAAGTCCGAGCTGAGCCGTGAGCACTGCGGTTCCGATGGCTTTGACGTACACGCTCTTGCCGCCGCTGTTCGGACCGGTGATGAGAAGCACGCACGCGTCGTCCGGGAGGGTCACGTCGTTGGAGATGATCTGTCCGGCGCTCATTTTACGCAGCAGTGCGGGATTGATCAGCCGGTGCAGGTGCAGGTTTTCGCCGAACACGGGCAGGGCGGTGTGGATTTTCTTCGCTTCCAGCTCACGGATGTACTCCGCGCCGCGCAGAATGAAGGTCAGGTCGTCGTAAACGGATACCAGTCCCGACACCGTGTTCTGTATGTAGGAGAGCATCATGCTCCGGGCTTTTTTCAGACTCCGCGCGATGTCGGTGTTGATGACGCTGTAAATGGCGTTGGAAAAAGACGCGGCTGCTTCTCCGGTCACAAGGGGTGTATTGCAGCGCAGTCCGCCTTCCTTTTCGGTTTTGCCGAACATGGCACTGAACAGGCCGCCGCCGATGTAGTAGTCGCTGTTGATGGAAACCACGCCCACCTCGTACGGCTCAAAGCGCGCGTTCAGATTCACGCCGAGGGTCACACTCCGCGGAAACCGCAGGGTCGAGAGAATTCTGTCCACGTAGCCCTTCACTTCGGGAAAGCTCGGGTCGGTGCGGATTCTGTCCATGGTTCCGATGAGGCTGAGCAGGGCGTCCGAGGTCAGCTTTTCGCGGAATTCCTCCACGGAATCGGTGATTTCGGAGATCATGTCGATGAAGACCTTCAGCTCACCGAAGGAGTAGAGGACATCCTCCGTCGACGAACCCATGGCGACACGCTTCTGGGAGAGGTCGCGCAGATCGGCAAGGTACTCGCGGAGCTTTTTCAGCACATCGTACAGCGCCGGATTCTGCCCGAGATCGCGGAAAATCGCCTGCCGGTACGCGAGAACTGCACGGTCAGCTGTGAGAAGCCGCAGAAGATCCAGCTCCTCCATGGCAAGCAGGCGCGTCAGACCCAGTGCCTTCACCGAAGCCAGTGCACGGGCGTCCTTCCGGAAGGTTTCGTCCACGCAATCGAAGGGATAAAGCAGATTCATCACGCGCCTCCTTAAAAGATTCCAAGAATTTCAAACAGCATCAGAATGCCGCGCCGGAGCAGAATCCCCGACGGAATTGACAGGGCAAAGAACACTGCACATGCGGCGATGAGCTTCTTCACGGACAGCCCGTAGAGATCCCACACGCGGGCGTACAGATACACCGTAAACGGAACGTAAATCCAGATGAACACCGATGCGGCGGTCATGACGCTGTAACACAGCAGAACCGCCAGCGTGAGCCAGAGATAAATCTCCGCAAGATCCCGCGTCAGCTGCTTCACGGGCATCCGGATCCGCGGGCATGGGTTGTCGCTGAGAAATTCGTATTCCGCAATCAGCCGCTTCGGTGTGAGCATGGCGTGTCCTTTCTGTGGTGACTTTTATTCAATTATACCACATCGGTAACATGCGTGTCAAGAACCGCTGCGGTGAGTGCGGACAAAACAGAAAAGCGACCCGCACCGCACGAATCGCTTTGAAAGAATGATACAAATGAAAATGGCACTCAGCCTTGCGACTGAATGCCGTCTTTTCAAGCTAATACCCGGATTCGAACCGGGGACCTCATCCTTACCAAGGATGTGCTCTACCAACTGAGCCATATTAGCATTGAAGCCTTTGTCGGAGTTTCCTGCCGACGGATGTTATTATACCACAGCGCGTCAGCTTTGTCAACCCTTTTTCAAAAGTTTTTTATCAATTTCTGTTTTTTCTCCGGTTCTGTGCGTACGGATGCAAAAATCGGCGCAGAATCTTGACTTTGCACGAATTTCGTGTTATACTATCAGAGAATAGAGTTTTAGGCGAATGCCTGACAAAAGCCTGACAGAAGGAGAATGCTATGGCAAGACAGCGATGGCGCACCACTGACGCGACCCTCCGCATCCGTTCCGCGATCGGGACAATTTTTTCCTGCGGCATTTTTTCTCCTGTACCGTTTCCGCTTCCGTCCGAGATGGGCGCGCAGATTTCCATGACCGGCGACATCCTCGCATACGGCAACTCCGGCGACTTCGGACATGCCGCGCTTTCCGCGAAGATGCGCACCTTCCCGTCCATGTGGAACATATCCGAGCGTGATCTGGAGCGGTACATCGAACGGCGTCGGTTCACGGTGCTCTGCGGAGACTGCGACCGTTCGGTGGCGATTCTGGGAGCGGTTTCCGAGGCTGTGCGGTGCGGCATCACGAAGATCATTGTGACCGCGGATACCCCCGGCGAGCGCGAAAATCTGGCGCAGTCGTTCGAGCTGATGCGGATGGGGCTTGAGGGCGTTTCCGTCGCGACCTACATCCCGCACGCGTACGATAATTCCGCGATGTACAAGATGTACGCATCGGTGTACGCTTTCCTCACCTCCGACAAGCCGGAGATTCTCATCCTAGGGCGCGACACGTTCTCCCGCAGTACGAATCTGCTCTGCCGCGGCGAGACGTCGATGACCGATCTGCTTGCACGCGCCAATCCCGTGGTGTTCACGTCGAGCGAAACCGTGGCGGCGGGACGGACTCTGGCGAAGATTGCATCCGTGTTCGATCCCATGGCAACGGTGATTTTTGCCGGCGAGGTCCGCACGCTCCGTGACGCCGTGATTTACAAACCGGGCAATGCGAAGCGGCAGTCCCGTGCAGCAGTAATTCCGGAGCAGCTCGGCTTCGGTGAAATATGACAAACGAAACAGCCTCATGAAGTTCACGGGGCTGTTTTTTGTGTTTTGTTTTAGCTCTGCATTCTTTCTTCCACTTCGCTTTTGATTACCGCGACCTGCGGGCCGTAGATGACCTGCACGCCGACGCCTTTGACGATGACGCCTGCCGCACCGGTGGATTTCAGTCCGGTTTCGCTCACGAGGGAGGCATCCTTCACCGTCACGCGCAGTCTCGTCGCACAGCAGTCGAGGTTGGCGATGTTGTCCGTGCCGCCGAGGGATGCCAGAATCGCCGATGCACGGTCACTGCCGGAGGGTTCGGATGCACCGGATTCCTTCTTTTTATTGTAGTCCGCGCGGGTGTAGAGCTTCGTTTCCTCCGTGTCTTCCTCGCGTCCGGGCGTGATATAGTTTCTGCGGCGGATCAGGAACCGGAACAGGAAGAAATACACCGCGAAATACCCCAGTCCCACCAGCGGCACCATGATCCAGTTCGTCTTCGCGCTGCCTTGCAGGATGCCGAACAGGGTCAGATCGATCAGCCCGCCGGAGAAAGTCATGCCCACGCCGACGTCAAGGATGTGCATCAGCATATACGACACCCCGGTGAGGACGGAATGGATCACGTACAGCACCGGTGCGACGAAGAGGAACGTGAACTCGATCGGCTCGGTAATCCCGGTCAGCACGGAGGTCAGAGCCGCGGACAACAGGAGGGATCCCGCCACCTTTTTCTTCTCCGGCTTTGCCGATGTGTACATTGCAAGCGCCGCGCCGGGCAGACCGAAGATCATCATCGGGAACTTGCCGCTCATGAACCGGGTTGCATCGATGGAGAATTTCACCGTGTTCGGGGACGCCAGCTCGGCGAAGAAGATGTTCTGTGCGCCGTAGATGAGCACGCCGTCGATCATGGCGGATCCGCCCACACCGGTCTGCCAGAACGGGAGATAGAACACGTGATGCAGTCCGAACGGGATCAGAATCCGCTCAATGAAGCCGTAGATGAGCGTTCCGCCGTAACCGGTGCGCAGTACGAGATCGCCGAGCGCGTAGATCCAGCCCTGCACCGTCGGCCAGAGGAAGTACATGACAACACCCACGCCGACATAAGTGACGGTGGAGATGATCGGGACAAAACGGGTGCCGCCGAAAAACGAAATCACATCGGGGAGCTTGATTTTGTAGAAGCGGTTGTGCAGGAACGCGACGCCGAGCCCCACGACGATGCCGCCGAACACGCCCATTTGCAGGGACTCAATCCCGACGACGTTCGCGACGGTGCCTTCCTGCATCACACCCGGAACGAGCTTTCCGTTGATGCGGAGAAGGGTCGAGATCGTCATGTGCATCACGAAGAATGCGATTGCAGCGGACAGTGCGGCGGCGGCTTTCTCGTTTTCCGCCATACCGAGAGCCACACCCATCGCAAAGAGAATCGGCAGATTGGCAAAAATGATGTCACCGACGGCGGAGAACACGGAAAAAACGGTGTAGAGAACGGTTCCCTCGCCCATGAAGCGGGTCAGTCCGTAGGCTTCGAGCGTTGCGGCATTGGTGAAGGACGCGCCGACGCCGAGCAGGAGACCCGCCACGGGAAGAAGCGCAATGGGCAGCATGAACGACCGCCCGATCCGCTGCATGAGGGAGAAGAAGCCGTCCGAGAAGAACCCCGAACGTTTCTTTGCACTTTCAGACATAAAAAAACCTCCGATCCGGGAAATTCCCGGGGAAAATGGTATCGGAGGAAGTATTGACGCGGCAGAGCCGGTTTTATGCAGGAAAACGGAAAAAACGGTGATGCCCGGGTTATGCCCGCACAGAATCGAGGTGCCGGTTCCGGAAATACACGGCGAGATTCAGCGATACAACCGCAAGATTCAGAATGTAGACGGCGAGAACCATGCCGGTGTTTCCCGAAAGGAGCTTCGCTGTGATCCCGGCAACATATCCCGTGATAATCAGCAGGATGAAGGTGAGGCTCATTCCGCGTGCGGTGCGTGCTTTCCAGCTCCGGCATACATTGATCGGCCACGACATCCCGAAACAGATCAGCATCATGGCTTCCAAAAGTTCAGACATTGGTAAATTCTCCTTGTTTTTTGATTACAATGCTATTATACCATTGACAACCGATAAAGTAAAATATATAATAGTTATGGAAATGATAATTCTGAAGTGATTGTTTTGCTCCATATCATGAAACCATGTTATTCCTGATGTCAGCCAATCCAACGAGCAACCATGTCATTCAGAGGGCGGGCTATCCCGATAACCAAAGCCATACACAGATTCATCGGGTGCGGTGTATGGCTGTGACTGCAAGTGATTTTCACCCTCTGAATGACAGAAAATACCGTTGAACTTGCTGACATGCGGGACTGTTTCAATAATAAAAATACCAAAAAGGAGACACAGCAATGGAACTGATGCAGCTGAAATATTTCTGTGAAGTGGCACAGAGCCAGCACATGACCCGGTCGGCGGAAAAACTGCATATCGCGCAGCCGGCACTGTCCATGTCGATCCGGAGACTGGAGGAAGAGCTCGGCGTGAAGCTGTTTGCCGCACGGGGACGCGGGATTGTACTGACCGACGCGGGACGGCTTCTGCATACCCGGCTGATTCCGGTGATGGAGGTGCTTGAACGTCTGCCGGAGGAAGTGCGCCGATTTGCCGAAGCCGAACGTGCCACCATCCGTCTGAGCATCATGGCGGCATCCGCGTGCATCACCGACGCCGTTATCGCCTACCGGAAAACGCGGGACGTGCAGTTCCGGCTGGTGCAGAATCTTCCCACCGGGCAGAACCGGAGCGAGCTTTGCGATATCGAGATCACGACCCGCCACCGCCATCATCCCGCCGCGGAGAGTGAGTACATCTTCACCGAACCCGTGATGCTCGCCGTCCCCGATGCGCCGCGGTTTGCGGGAATGACGTCGGTTTCCCTCGATGCGGTGCGCGGTGAGGATTTCGTGTGCCTTGCCGGTACGAGGGAGTTCCGCGCCATCTGCGACCGGTTCTGTGCAGGGGAAGGCTTTCTGCCGAAGGTCGTTTTCGAGAGCGATACCCCGTCCACGGTGCAGAATCTCATCGAATCCGGCTGCGGTGTGGGATTCTGGCCCCGGTACACATGGGGTAAATTCCCGGATGACACCGCGGTACGCCTGCTGGAAATCGAAAATGGATGCACCCGCGACATCGTATGCAGCAGACGGGGCGACAGTGACGAGGCATGTGCATTTTTTGACTTTCTGCGCACCTACATGGAGTCCCTGCGGCGGTGAATGGTGATTTTCCCTTGCTTTTCCGCGAAGCTGTGCTATCATGTAGCGGAATCAAGGCAATCGGAGGGAACACCATGAACACAGCCGCACAGATTCTCGGAATCATCGGCATCTGCCTGTCCTTTTTCATCTATATCGTACGCCGCCGCAGCTCGATTCTGCTGACAAAATTCACGTCCGACGTAATCTGGGCGGCACATTACATCCTCATCGGGGCATATTCCGGTGCGGCACTGAACATCCTTGCCATGGCGCGGGAAACTGTGTTCTACAACAAGGAGAAAAAGTGGGCATCCTCCCGCATCTGGCTGTACCTGTTCTGCGCACTGACGATGCTCTCCGGCTTTCTGACATGGGAAGGCCCGAGCTCACTGCTTCCGTCCGTTGGATCCGTGTGCGCCGTCATCAGCTTCTGGTGCACCAAACCGCTCCACATCCGACTTCTCGCCGCACCCGCGCAGGGTCTGTGGACAATCTACAACATCGTGCACCGCTCCCTCACCGGCGGCATCAGCTCGGGTCTGTCCCTGCTGTCCGTCCTGATCGGTCTTGCACGGGATGTATATGAAATGAAGAAAGCCCGCAAAGACGCGGAGAAAACCGAATAACCCACCGGCGCGGACACAGAAAAGTCTGCGCTGTTTTTATTCCGGCGCAAAAGAAAAACAGCCCCATGACAGGACTGTTTGTTCTTGTGCTGAAGGAACGACACACACGGGGCACCGGTTAGCGACTCCGGTACGATGCCATTCTGCTTCGGTGATTAGAAAGTACATACATGTACATTATCATTGACAGTATAATGATATCACATTCTTGTTCATGTGTCAAGTGCTCAATTTCGCCCGCAAAAGAAAAACAGCCCATGATTTCTCACGGACTGCTTTCACGCTACCCCTGCCTGTTCCCGCCGAGTCCGAGACTGATGGTGATGGCGTCATCCACGGCGTTCATGGTGGCGGCGTCAAGGTGACCCATTTTCTCGCCCAGCCGCTGTTTGTCGATGGTACGTACCTGCTCGAGAAGCACGACGGAGTCCTTCTGAAGCCCGACCCGGTCGGCGTATATGTCAATGTGGGTGGGCAGCTTGGTTTTGCCCATGCGGGAGGTGATGGCGGCGGCGATGACGGTGGGGCTGTACCGGTTTCCGACGTCGTTCTGCACGATGAGCACCGGACGGATCCCGCCCTGTTCACTGCCCACCACCGGGCTGAGATCCGCGTAATAAATATCCCCGCGCTTGATGTTCACGGTTCTGTCCGTCCTTTCTTTGGGATTCCTGATCCTGTATATGAAGTATGTACCGGTTGGTTTCAGTTTATGCAGGAAGGATGGCAAAGGTGAATGCATGAATTCTGTATTGTTCATTGCATTTTCCACCGTTCTGCGGTATAATATAGTAACAATCCATTCCTATTCGGAGACGAAGATGAAAATTCAACTTGAACAATATTTTGCGGGAAAAGATGTGACGCTTCTGGGCGCGGGCGTGTCGAATATGCCGCTGGCTGAGGTATGCGCGCGGTGTGCAAACTCCCTCACGGTGCGGGATATGAAGTCCGCGGAAGAACTCGGCGAAAACGGACGGAAGCTGACGGCGATGGGTGCTGAGATCGTGTCAGGGGACGGCTATCTCTCCGGCATCACGGGGGATCTTGTGTTCCGCTCACCCGGGATCCGTCCCGATCTGCCCGAGCTTGAAGGGAATGCCGTGCTCACCTCCGAGATGGAGCTGTTCCTCTCGTGGGAGCCGTGCCCGGTCTACGCCATCACCGGCAGTGACGGAAAAACCACCACGACGACGCTGACCTCCCTGATGCTCAAGGCGGGAATTGAAGAACCCGGACGCGGCAAAGTCTTCCTCGGCGGGAACATCGGCGAGCCGCTTCTGCACCGGTATCCGCTCATCACCGAAAACGACGCCGTTGCCGTGGAGCTCTCCTCGTTCCAGCTCATGACCATCGACGCACCCGTGGCTGTGGCGGCAATCACCAATCTCTCGCCGAACCACCTCAACTGGCACACCGGCATGGACGAATACGTCTGGGCAAAGAAGCGCATTCTCGCTCACTGCGGCCGTGCGGTGCTCAATTACGACAACGATATCACCCGCGGAATCGGGCTGGAACTTGCGGAAACTTCCACTCCTGTGACGTGGTTCTCGCTCTCTCCCATCCCGGACGGCGTTCTCCGTGACTGCGACAGCGCGGTATGGCTCGGGGACGACGTCATTTACGCATGCTTCCCCGGGGAAGGGGTGACGGAAGTGATGCCGCGGAGTGAAATCAAGCTGCCCGGGATTCACAATACCGCCAACTACATGACTGCCATCGCCGTGACGTGGGGCATCCCGTCCGTGGAGCAGATCCGCGAAATCGCACGTACCTTCGGCGGCGTGGAGCATCGGCTCGAATTCGTGCGCGAACTGGACGGCGTGACCTACATCAACGGCTCGATTGACTCAAGTCCCACCAGAACTGCGGCGGCGCTCTCTGCACTGAACGGACGTCCCATCGTGCTCATCGCCGGCGGATCCGACAAGGGAATCCCGTACGAACCGCTCGCGGATGCGGTGTTTGCGTCTACTGTGCACAGCATCATCCTCACCGGCGAAACTGCGGCAAAGGTAAAGGCGGCGCTGGAAGCCCATCCCCTGTACGGCACGAGAAATTTGAAGATTATGGAAAACGACGACTTTGCCGGAGCCGTGAACGACGCAAAATCCTGTGCAAAGCCGGGCGACACCGTGATTCTCTCGCCTGCCGCCGCATCGTTTGACAAGTTCAAAAACTTCGACGAACGCGGAAAGACGTTCAAGAAGATTGTGAATGCATTCTGATTCAATAAATGTGTTCGATAACTGTATTTCAGCGCAGAGATAAACGAGCCGCAGGTTTTGGCTGACTCCATGGCGGCACCAAGGCACCGCCCTACGGCAATCGAAGGTATTTCTCCTTTGATTCAGGTTATCGAACGAGTTTAATAAAAAAATAACCTCCACAAGAAAGGACCGCATATGTTCGACTACACCACCACACTGCGCAGGCTCTGCGGGATCATGTCCATCGCGGGATACGAAAAACGGGCGGCGGATGAGATCCGTGACCTGTTCGGCTCCGCGTTCGACTCGATCACGACCGACCCTGCGCGCAACATCATCCTGCTCAAGAAATCGAAAAAGCCCGGCGTGACCGGTAAGCTCATGCTTGACGCGCACTTCGACGAGGTCGGCATGATCGTCACCGGCATCACGGACGAAGGCATGCTCCGCGTCCAGCCCATCGGCGGTATCGACTGCAAAATCCTGCCCGCATCCGATGTCTGGATCTACGCGCGCGACGGAAAGCACTACGGCGTCTTCGCATCCGTTTCTCCCCATCTTTCCGCAAACCGCGACACCACTCCGAAGTGGGACAATCTCCTCATCGACTGCGGCTGCGAATCGAAGGAGGAGGCACAGCAGTTCGTTGAAATCGGCACACCCGTCGGCTTCTACGGCGAAGGCGAGGAACTGCTTGACCACCGCATCACGGGCCATGCGCTTGACGACAAATCCTGCGCGGCGGGTCTGATCTGCGCGGTTGACAGAATTCCCGCGGAAGAGCTCGAATACGACGTTTACATAACCCTGTCTGCCGGGGAAGAAGTCGGCGGACGCGGTGCGGGATGTGCGGCATGGACGATTCAGCCCGATCTCGCCATCATCACCGACGTGAATTTCGCTACCACGCCCGGCGTTCAGGCGGAAGAAAGCGGCAAGCTCGGCGGCGGCCCCATGGTGTCGAAATCCGTCGTAACCGACCGCGTACTCACGAAAAATATCCTCGAGCTGGCGAAGGCGAATGAGATTCCCGTGTCCACGGTATTTGAAGTCACCGCAACCGGCACCAACAACGAATGCGTCGCGTTCATCAGGGAGGGCATCCCCACCGCGGTTGTCAGCCTTCCTCTCGCCGGCATGCATTCCTATAACGAACTCATCTCCACCGATGACGCGGAAAACTTCATTAAGCTCATCGGCAAAATCTGCACCGCGGCACAGCTCTGAGAAAGGAGAGAATTGAACAATATGAACCGTTTTGAATCCTATACCCCCACCGATTTTCTCCGCGAACTCTCCCTCGCGTTCGGCCCGTCCGGATGTGAAGGAAACGTCGCCGATCTCATCCGCGAGTTTGTCGCACCCTACGCAGACGAAGTCACCACCGACCGGCGCGGCACCGTGATCGCAACCTATAAAAAGCGCCGCGAAACTCCCGCATACGACTCCGACGAAGAGCCTGGAGACCTGACCGCGCATCCCGACTGCGAAAAGCTCATGCTGTCCGCGCACATGGACGAGGTCGGCTTCATGATTAAGGCAATCGACGGCGACGGCTACCTTAAAATGACCGGCATGGCAAGCCGTGATCCCAATCTCCTCGGCGGACGCAACGTCACCGTCGGCGATGAAACCCGCAAAATCAACGGATTTGTCGGCATCAAGGCCGTTCATCAGGGCGGCGTCGGCAATTTCGATCAGCTCTACGTCGATATCGGCGCGAAAAATAAGGAAGAAGCCGAAAAATACGTCGAACCCGGCATGTTTGCGTGCCACCGTTCCGATTTTGTACGCTTCGGCCCCGGCGGTCATAAGCTCAAGGGCAAGGCAATCGACGACCGTCTCGGATGCACCGTGCTCTGCTGGGTTCTGAAGCACCTCGCTGAAACCAAAGCCGAGCTCCCGTTTGATGTGGTCTGCGCATTCACGACCTGCGAGGAAATCGGACGCTCCTCCGCACTGACCGCGGCAAACAAAATCCAGCCCGATATCGCCATCAACTTCGAAGCAACCGCAGTCGAGGACATCATCGGCGATAAGTACGGTTACGTCGCGAAGCAGGGACAGGGCGGATGCATCTCGTTCCTCGACAGAAGCTCGATCGTCAACCGTGAAATGTACGATTTTGTCTTCGCGGTCGCTGAAAAATACGGCATTCCCGCACAGGCAAAGACCTATGTCTCCGGCGGAAACGACGCGGGTCCCATCCACACCAGCGGCAAGGGCGCGAAAACCGTCGTCATCTCCGCACCCGCAAGATACATCCACAGCGCGGCAAACGTCGTGGACGAACGCGATTTGTACTCCATCATCGAACTCGCGAAAGCGGCAATCAAAGAGCTCGGCAATGCATAATGCAGAATGAATTGGCAGATGTCTGCGCCGCAGGTTCATCGCCGTGAGTTTTTCTTTGGATCAGCGGCAGGAGCAAGCCCCTGCCCTACGGTTAAGACGAACGTTTGGTCAACAAAAGCAAAGTAAAACCACACCGCGCCGCAGTTCACGCCTCATCCGTCACGATTTTTTGAGAAAAAACCGTGACACCTTCCCCGGCTGCGTTTGTGAAGTCGAAATTTTATGCGACTGCACGGGGAAGGCTTGCTGAGGGTGGCGTCCCGGAGCATCGCCATGAGTAAATCACAGTTTGCGCCGCAGGCTGAAATTTACCCGTACAACCCAGTGACGCTATCGTGACTGTCAGTGCCACATGCGATTTCGTCTCGCCGCCGCAAGGCTGAGTTTACCGAGGGAACTGAGTGTCCCTGACAATAAGGTAGGTTCGCAAAAAATCACAATTGCACGTTGTATGAACCCCTTGCCCGCGCACTTTCTTCGAAAGTGAAGCCTTGGGTCCAGGCATCACTTTCATCTCTGATGAAAGTGGCTGGTCGCCGAATCGAGAGCCCGGCTGCGGAGGGTTCTCGCGCCGCCTGCGTAGGGCATTAAATCATTTGAAAAGCGGAGCTTTTCTACAATAAAATTCCTAACAATTCAGAAAAACCAACCGTCTGTAAGACAAACCCACAAAAAACAAAAACTAAAAATTATCCAACAGGAGCCACATAATTCCATGTTTACCTTAACCAAAAAAATCTGCAAGCCCGTTTCCGTTTCCGGACGCGAACAGGCCGTTGCCGGCGTCATCGCCGAGGAAATCGCACCCTACGTCGATTCCGTTACCACCGACGCACTCGGCAACCTCATCGCTTTCAAGGCAGGCTGTTCCGAAAATAAAAAGAAGCTCATGTTCGCCGCACATATCGACGAAATCGGCTTCATCGTAACCTATATCGAAGAAAACGGCTTCATCCGCTTCAATACCCTCGGCGGCATCAACTTCGCGTCCGCGGCTTATACGCAGGTCGTGTTCGAAAACGGCCTCCGCGGTGTGCTCGTTCCCGAAACCGGCGTGGGCGCAAACGAATTCCGTCAGGAAAAGTTCGTCGTCGATATCGGATGCAAAAACCGTAAGGAAGCACAGCGCAAGGTCAAGATCGGCGATACCTTTGCCGTTGCTTCCGATCTCATCAAGCTCGCAGGCACACGCGCGGCAGGCAGACCCCTTGACGACCGCATCGGCGCCGTTGTCCTCATCGAAGCCGCAAAGAGACTCGCTCAGAGAGGTTCCTGCGCCAACGATACCTACTTCGTCTTCACCGTGCAGGAGGAAGTCGGATGCCGCGGCTCCAAGACCTCCGCATATGCCATCCAGCCCGACGTGGGCATCGCTCTCGACGTAACCGGTACAGGGGATACCCAGGGCGCAAAACCCATGGCTATCGCTCTCGGTGACGGCGCGGCAATCAAGATCAAGGACTCCTCCGTTGTCTGCGACAGAAACCTCGTTGACAAGATGATCTCCGTTGCCAAGACCCAGCGCATCCGTTATCAGCTCGAAATCCTCTCCGGCGGCGGTACCGATACCTCCTCCATGCAGCAGGCGGCGGGCGGTGCCATTGCGGGATGCATCTCCATTCCTACCCGCTATATCCATTCCTCCGTGGAAACCATCGACATGGCGGACGTCGAAGAATGCGTCAAGCTGACCCAGGCACTCTGCGAAGCGGATCTGTCCGATATCGCGTAACGGAGACTGACATGATACTCGACCACATCAGAAACCGGCATTTGTACGCATCTCTCGGAGACGGCATCGCGGCGGCACTGGACTACTGCGCTGACGCACTGGAGAAGTATAACACAACCGGTGCGTTCACGGAAGGAGACGTGGAGATCGGCGGAGGCGTTGTCATGAAGACTCATCCCGTCACCACCCGCTCCGCTGAGAACTGTACCTATGAAGCGCATTACAAATACCTCGATATCCACTTCGTCGTGTACGGCGGCGAGCGGATCGGATATGCGGATGTGAAAAATCTCACCGTCACGGAAGATATGCCGGAGAAGGATCTGGTGCTTCTGGAAGGCGAGGGCGATTTTCTCACCGTGATGCCCGGGTATTTCGTGATTACATACCCCGATGACGCCCACGCACCCGCCGTCGCGATGGAAAATCCCGGCGAGGTCTACGGCAAAATCGTCGCAAAAATCCCGGTAAATGCATAAAAAGAACTGCTGTATTGGAAAACAAATTCCGATACAGCAGTTTTCTGTTTGCCTTATGCCGGCAGAATCAGGGTCATCAGGGCTTTTCTCTGGTGTTCTTCCGGTTCTTTCAGCCTGCCGGAGTCAAGGAGCGCGCGGATGCAGTGCAGGAGGAACCAGCCGTCGGAGTGGAAGACGTATTGCAGCTCGTACTCCTTCACGCGGCGGAGATGTGCCGGGACGGAATCGAGCACTGCGTTGACGTACGGTGCCTTGAGTGCTTCAAATTCCGCGGCGTATTTCTCTTTCAGCTGTGCGCCGATGGCGAGAAGCCGGGATTTGATCTCAGCGTCCTCGAGGAATACCACCTGCCATGCGGCTTTGAACATACCGTCCGGATCTCCGCAGACCTTCATGTACCCCTTTTCGCAGAGCCATGCGTATTCGCCGCGGGAGATCAGCTTTTCGTCCTTGAGCATACGTGAGAAATCTCCTTCGGTCGGAACATAGCCATGTCCGCAGATGAATTCGTATTCCTCCGGTGTGAGGTGGTTCTTCATATCCTGATCGAACAGTTCCAGCACATGTAACGCATCGGAGGCATACTGCACACCGTTGAATTTCTCCCTGTCAGACCACACGCTGTCAACCTGCCACAGGATCCGTCCATGACGCTTGTTCCACATCGGGCCGCACCAGTTGTTCATGTACACGTAGTCGTCCGGGAGCAGAATATCCTCGTCGACAACTGCCGCGTGGATGATGTTGTGCCCGCCGTCGGGTCGGATGGTCGCCACGGATTCAAAGGGAATCTTTTCTTCAAACCGATCCTCACCGGACTGCGCCGCAATGTACGGGATGAGCGACCACAGGATGAAGTTGCGGTCGGGTGCGGGATCCTTCGTCAGCGAAACGGGCTCGCCGGACTGATGGCACCGGATGCGGCTGTCGTCGAGGATTCCGGAGGACACCAGCTCGTCGTACAGGTCGTTTGCGAAACCCGCGGCGGCCTTTTTGTACATCGCGTCCTGCATCACGAGAAGCTCACGGGTCGGCTCGCTGATGATGAAGTTCACGATGTACCCGTCCTTCGTCTTTTTCAGAAGCCCGTATTCCTCGAGATATTCCGCCTCCGCTTCCACGTAAACCGGGGATACACCGAGGTCGTCCGCGATTTCGGATATCGTCTTCGCACGGTTCCGCACCGCGTAGCAGATGTTCTGATTCAGGGAAGAACGGAAGAAATCACCGGGAGTTTTCGTTCCGCCGGAGCCGTTGATGCCGATGTAGTTGAATCTTACGGGATTGAATTTCAGATTGCTGGGATGTCGTGTCATGTCCATACCTCTTTTCAGTTCTTTCTTTGCCTCGAACAGATGCCACGTCACGGTGCCTGCGGGAATTCTGAGCTGAGCCGCGATGTCCGCCTGCTTTTTGTTCTCGAAATAGTAGGCGATGACGATCTTCCGCTGGAGGGAGGACAGATACGCAATCTCGCGGCGCAGTTTTTCCTCGGATTCCCGGCGCAGGAGGTCTTCCTCGATGTCCGATCCATCCGAAATAAGCTCCGCGGCATCCTCGATGGGGACTCCGATGAAGTGCTTCTGATTGTCCCGGTAGTAGTTGGCAAGCGCATTGTGTGCCGCCGTCCACAGGAATTTCACGGGATCGTCGATGTCGTCGCGCCGGAGCAGGACGGAAAATACCTTCGCCGCAATTTCCTGCGAGAGATCCTCAGCGTCCTCGGGGGTACGGCATCGTCTGAGTGCGAATCCGTAAATCTGACCGAGGTGTTCCGTTGTGATCCGTTCTGCGTCTTCTCTGTTCATGGCGTTTTCTCTTTCTGCTGGTCTGTTGATTTGTCTCTGAAAGCTGCTTTCACTCATACAGACACGCGGACTGAAAAAAGGTTGGCGGATTTTCTGAAATTTTTCGAAAAATTATTTCTTTCCCGTATCTCCGGAGGGCAGGGGATATGCTTCACCGAACGGGATGGGCTCACCGATGTGCGGGAATCCGGTTTCGTCGAAGTACACCCGCTGTGCGCACATGTGACGGGGAAGGGGACTGTCGTTCGGGTTGTGTTCGGTGACGGCGTGGTAGGCAATCCACGTTTCGCTTCCGTCCGGGGACTTGAAGAACGATGCGTGACCCGGTGCATAAACGCCGTTTGCGAACGAGAAGAGCGGCACGTCATCCTTCACCCACGCACTGATGTTCAGGGGATCGTCGCCTACAAATTCCATGATGCCGAGGCAGTATTCGTCAATCCAGCAGCCGTTCGCGGAGTAGACGATGAAGGTTCTGCCTGCGTGCTCGAGGAAGTATGCACCTTCAAGGATGCGCTGATCGCCGGAGTAAGGCGGAACCAGCTCCCACGGATACGTCGCGCGTCCGATGATGACGGGATCACCCTTCAGCTCAGTCGGGGACGCCATTTCCTGAATCACCAGCTCGCCGCGGTCAATATCCATGCACCGCGAGAAGCAGCAGAACAGGCGGCCGTTCTTTTTGTCCTTCCAGATCGTGCAGTCGATGGCGGATTCGGTCTCCGAGAGAAGTCCTGCGAAGTCAAAGCCGTCGAAGGGGTCGGAGGTGCGGGATTTCAGCACGAAGGTGCGCATTTTTCTGTCCACGTAGTCCTTGGTCGGATGGCAGGATGCGGCGGCGTAGATGTACCACAGACCGTCGATTTTGTGCAGCTCCGATGCCCAGACGCCGTTGTACAGACCGTTTCGTTCGTCCTCCGTGGTGAATACCGTGATCTGCTCGTCGAAGAGTGCGGAGAGGGTTAGTCCCCGGCAGACGTTGATTCCGTGCGGGTTGAACCGCGAGCGGCAGGCGTAGTAGTACCCGGTTTCGGGATCGTAGGACACGGACGGATCCGCAAAATCCGGAATCACAGGATTCTGACACATCGGACGTTCATCGGGAACGCGCGCGGGAATCCGGAAATTTTCGTTCTTTTTCAGCATGGTGATACCTCCGGTGATATTTTTAAACAGGATTTATTTCCACGACAGCGGCGCAATGGAGACACAGCCGGGATGCGGCATCGGTTTGCCCGTCCATCCGCAGGTGGTGATGAAGTACTCACCGTTCACTTCCAGCACCTCTCCCGCATGCGCGTACAGATGGGTGATGGGCTCGTTTCCGCCGTTGTAGACGCCGAAGCGGTGCGGATTTTCCGACGCGAACACGAGGGTGTCGTTGTAGGTTTCGTCCGAGCAGTCGGTGTAGGTGACAAAGAGATAGTACAGCCCGTCCTTCTTCACGACAAACGGGGACTCCATGGCACCCCAGCCCGGTCTGAGCGGAGCGTCGTCACCGGATGTGAGCGCAAATCCGTCGAACTCCCACGTCAGAAGATCCGACGAGCGGAAGCAGGACACCGCGCCTTTTCTGTCGTGTACGCCGACGATGTACATGAGATAGCTGCCGTCGTCGAGTCTGAGCACGAAGTGATCCCGGTGTGCACCCATCAGCGGCTCGTTTTTCAGCGTAACGTGCGTGCCGAACCATTCGTACATGTCGAACGAAACCGCGAGCTGTGTCGGGGACGGGCCGTAGAACATGAAGTAGTTGCCGTCCTTTTCGATGACGCACGGTGCCCATGCGAGCGTACCGCGGTCAACAGATCGTCCGACTTCGGTGAAGGGCGCATCGAGACTGTCACCGACGCCGTGGACGAAGTAGCGTTCGTTGTAGGAGTTCGCCGCAAAGCTCGTGATGCCGTACAGGTGCCATTTTCCGTCCGCACCTATGACGACGCAGTGGTCGTTGACGTAGTTGCCGTTCTTTTCCGGCTTGAAGAGGACGCGCCAGTCCCCGGATATGTATGGAATTTTCATGTTTCCTCCGATGCTCGTCAGTAATTCCGGATTGCCGCGTAACCGCATCTCTGGCAGAGCGGCTCGTCGATTTTCCGGTTTTCGTGGGATCGTTTCAGCCGTACGGCGCGGGGATTTGCGAGAATTTCGCTGAGCTCCTGCGTGTACAGATTTCCGAGCGGGATGGCACCGTCCGCGTCGAGACAGCAGGGAACCACCGTCCCGTCGGAGAGAATCCCGATCTGATTCCGCAGACCGTAGCAGGCGTTGGTGTCCCCGCGGTATTCGGCGTTCTCGTCCGGCCAGTCGAATTTCTCGCCCCATTCGAGGAAGAGTCTGTCGGCAATTTTATAGCCGGAGAATATTTCGCGCCAGTCCCCGGGGAACGTGCCGTGCATGCGGGTGAGAATCGTTTCGTTGAGACTGTCCGCACCGCCGGCGTTCCACAGCCGCATCACGGAAATAATCCCGCGCGCGGAGGCGTCCCGGCAGAAGGCAAAGCATCCGTCAAGGTAGTCCTCGAGCGAAATGTTCAGATGATTGACCTCGTACGAATGCAGGGATACGCTGACCTTGTGCAGTGCAGGGGCTGAGAGCAGGATATCCCGCTGTCTTTGAAGCAGGGTTCCGTTCGTTGTCAGGATCACGCGCATGCCCATTTCCCCGGCAATGGCGAGAAATTCCGCAAGACGGGGATGCAGGAGCGGCTCGCCCATGAGATGGAAGTAGAGAAACTCCACATGTCCTTTCAGCTTTGAGACGACGGCGGTGAACTCTTCCGTTGTCACATAGCGGATCGGGCGGCGGGTTCCGTGGCAGAAGGTGCAGGCGAGATTGCAGCCGTTGGTGATTTCAAAAAATGCTTTCTTCAGCATGATTTACTCCGATAATGTGATAGCGGCGCGGGTATTCGCTCCCGTGTTCTGCATCAGGAACGAGATTTGCGCCTTGCCGGTTTGAGCATCCCATCCGTCGGGTGCGATGTCGGCAAGATTTACGGCAAAGCTGTCTCCGTCGACGGCGATGACGATGTCGGGCTGCTTTCCGGTGCCCCACGGTGCGAGGGATGCCGTGCGGGATTCGTTGTAGATGCCGTTGTGATACAGCACACCCGTCGTGCAGGCTCCGGTATCTTCGTTGTAAAAGTCGATCCGGAAGGCGAGGGCGGAATTTTCGTCAAGTGTCCGCAGTTCCCCTTCGGTTTTAATCGTTACCGTGAATGTTTCCGGCAGATCCTTCACGATCACGGAGGCATCCGCGTGAGCGTCATCGTGCGCACCCTGCGAGAGGTACATCGTCCACGAAGAGCGGTCGAAGTGGGAATAGCTCGACTCTCCTGCCTTCACGCGGGCGGTGTTCTGCCGGTCAATGTACCAGTACGAGGTCTTCACATCGGTTGCAAAGCCGGTCGTGCGCTCGTCCCCTGCCGTGAAGTCATCCGCACCTTCCCGGTTGATCGTGAGATACACCACACCGTAGGCGTTGATTTTGCCCGTCCAGACGCATCCGTCCGTGGAGACCGTGCCGATTTCTTCCGCGGTGAGGTGCTCGGCTTCGGGTGCTTCGGTATAACTTCCGTGACTGCCGTCGATGCGGTAGATGCGGCAGAGCCCGGTGTCAAATCCGGCGTTCGCGAGATTCAGGTTGAATTCCTCCGTGGATTTCGCAGTGTTCCACAGAAGAACGGAAATTTTGTCCTCATCCGCGGAGCAGACGGCGCGTACGTTTTCACCGCAGTCGATTTCGTACCGCCAGACGGGCATGTCCGCGTACATTTTCAGCGCATTGTAGGAGGACTTGACTGCGCCGTTTTTGAAAATCAGACCGTAGGGATCGTCTCCGACCGTGGATTCCATGAACTGCGCCCAGTGAACCCACTGCACATCGGTGCGCTCCACGACTTCCATGACGGCATCGAGCGTGCGGCTTGCGGCGTGGTACTTGTTGAAGGCGCTGTTCTTGCCGTCGTTCCCGCCGTTGTCGGAGTGAAGCCACGAGAATTCGTTGATGTGGATCGCGGTGGTGAGAAAGTAGTCGTCCTTTAAAAGAGCCGTCGTGAAGTCAAGCTCCGCGGGCCATGTGTCGCCGTCCATGTAGCTGTGGAAGGAGAAGAAGTCGAGCGGAGATTTCGTTTTCTTCACGACGGTGAGAAAATTCGTGGATTTCGCACTCTCGGAGATCGCAAAAGCAGGTCCGCCGATGGTGGCATCCGGATCCGCTTCAAGGATTCCCGCCGCACCGTAAACGTACATTTCGTTGTACAGGCGGTCGTTGAAATCGTCGTAGTCGAGGAAGACGCCGAAGAGGTCGGGCTCGTTGTAAATCTCGTGATACCCGATCTGCACGCCCGCATCCACGTAGTGCTTCGCGTAGTTGTAGTGGAGCATCTTCCACGCTTCCTGCCAGTTGTCAAGGCTCTGGTTCAGATTTTTCCATCCGTTTGCTTTGTCCGCGGGATTTTCCATCAGCGGCGTCGGGACATAGCTCCATGCCATGTACGGGAGCACGTCGT
>JAFTPW010000385.1:0-5135 GCA_017463075.1 Clostridia bacterium | reverse complement strand
TCCTCCCGCATTCCTTCGAAAAATCTTTACAAATCGGAATTTTTATGGTATACTAACCTTGACGCACTATCTATCCGAACAAGAAAGGAAACGATTATGAAGCTCAATTACAAACGCACGATCTTAGTGGGAATGGCGTTCTTCCTCATTTCCGCCTTCTGGCAGGCGTACGACAACATCATTCCGAAAATTCTGACGGACAAGTTCGGTCTGTCCCAGGTCGTCTCCGGCATGGTCATGGCACTGGACAACGTCCTCGCCGTCATTCTCCTGCCCGTGTTCGGCGCGCTATCCGACAAAACAAAAACGAAAATCGGACGCCGCACGCCGTTCATTTTAATCGGTACCATCCTCGCCGTGGTGCTGTTTGTCTCCCTTTCCGTGGCGGACAACATGCAGCTTGACGGCATCTCCGAAATCGCCGCAGTCACCGAATCCGACGACGAAGGCTACCGCGATGCGATGACGGCTCTGTATAACTCCGGCGTGAAGATTGACCCGGCGGCAGGCGAAAACCGCACCCTTCCCGAGGTATTTGAATCCGCCAACGCGTTCATTGAAGCCGCCGCCGATCAGGATACCTACAACACCTACGTCATTCCCGCGCGCCAGTCCTATGCATGGCAGAAGACGACTGAAAGTCCCGTGACGCTCGGCTTCTTCATGGCTCTGCTGTTCTGCGTGCTTCTCTCCATGGCAACCTTCCGATCCCCTGCCGTTGCGCTCATGCCCGACATGACGCCGAAACCGCTCCGCTCCAAGGGCAACGCGATCATCAATCTCATGGGCAGTGCGGGCGGTATTCTCGTGCTCGTGCTCGGCATCGTGTTCGGCACCGGCAAGGCGAAAAACGCGCTGATGAGCTACACCGGCTTCTTCCTCGTGACGGCGGCGATCATGGTGACTGCACTTGTGATTTTCCTGCTCACCGTCCGTGAAGTGAAATGGGCGAAGGAAGCGGCAAAGATCAACGACGCACTTGACGCCGAAGCTGCCGCAAACGACGCTGAAGTTTCCGCCGCAGGTGAGAGCATGACTTCCGCTGAGAAGCGTTCCCTCGCGTTCATTCTTGCGTCCGTGGTGCTGTGGTTCATGGGCTACAACGCCGTCACCAGCAAGTATTCCGTTTATGCCGGCAATGTCCTTGAGCTGGACTTCAACCTGACCCTCATCGTGGCACAGGCGGCGGCAATCATCTCCTACATTCCCGTCGGCGTGGTTTCCTCGAAAATCGGCAGACGGAAGACCATTCTCGCCGGTATCATCATGCTCGGCACCGCGTTCTTCCTTGCGTCCTTCATGCGCGCGGGCAGCAACGTCATCGTGATGAACTGCCTCTTTGCACTTGCCGGAATGGGTTGGGCGACGATCAACGTCAACTCCTACCCGATGGTGGTCGAGCTTGCGAAATCGGGCGACGTCGGCAAGTACACCGGCTTCTACTACACCGCGAGCATGACCGCGCAGATCGTGACCCCCGTATTCAGCGGCGTGTTCCTGACCTACATCGGCATGACGACGCTGTTCCCGTATGCGACGATTTTTGTGGCACTGGCGTTTGTGACCATGCTGTTCGTGCGTCACGGCGATGCGAAGCCTGCGGACAAGAAGGATCTGCTGGAGCATCTGGGAGCGGACGACTGATATGACTGTACTTTATGTGATTTTATCCGTTCTTGCCGTCGTTTTTCTCGTGTATATCTTCGTTCTCGTGAAGCCGAACGGAAAACGCGCACACGATCCCGTGCTTGACTGCGAATACGCGCACCGGGGACTGCATTCGGAGACGGTTCCGGAAAACTCTCTCTCCGCGTTCCGGCTTGCGGCAGAGGCGGGATACGGCATCGAGCTGGACGTTCAGCTGTCCTCCGATGGGGAAGTGTACGTGTTCCACGACTATACCCTCGTCCGCATGACGGGTGAGGACGGACTGCTTTCCGGGAAAACCTCAGCGGATCTGGAAACGATGCGGCTTCTCTCAGGCGGCGCTGTCACGGACGAAAAAATCCCGACGCTCTGCGAGGTGCTTGACGCCGTTGACGGACGCGTACCGATTCTCGTGGAGCTGAAGGGTGAGAGCACAAACACCTCCCTCTGCCCGAAGGCGGACGCGATTCTCAGAGAATACAAGGGTCCGTACTGCGTGGAGTCGTTCAACCCCATGCTGATCGGATGGTACCGCAAAAACCGCCCGGATGTGTACCGCGGGATGCTCTCGACGGATGTGTTCCGGGAAAAGAAAAAGAACGCCCTGAATTTCCTCATCGGTGCGATGGCGCTCAACGTAATTGCACGGCCGGATTTCATCGCGTACAACTGCAAGTACCCGCGCTGTCTTCCCGTGAAGCTGTGTACCGCGTTCTGGCGTGCTGACAGATTCATGTGGACCGCGCGGACACCGGAAGACTATAAGCTGATGAAAACGCACGGGGCGTGGACGATTTTTGAAGGGTTTGACCCGGGAGATGTAAAATGAAACAGTTCAATATTGCCGTCATCGGCTGCGGTGAGTTTGCGAAGAGCTTTGTGAAGCTGTTCCGGATGCACCCTGCCGTCGGCGAGGTTTATGTGTGCGACAAAATCCGTGAACGTGCGGAGAATTATGCGGAAACCTTCGGCTGTGCGATTGTGGATTCGTTTGAGGAAGCACTCGCGCGGGAGGATATCCACGCCGTGGCGATTTTCGTTCAGCGGCATCTGCACGGTCCGTTCGTGAAAGCGGCTCTCTCAGCGGGCAAGCACGTTTATTCCGCTGTTCCCATGGCGAGCACCGTGGAGGAATGCGGCGAGATTGTGGAGCTGGTGAAGAAAACCGGGCTGACCTACATGATGGGCGAGACGTGCATCTACTATCCCTGTGCGATGTACTGCAAAAAGGAGAACGAGCGCGGCACCTTCGGCAGATTCGTCTACGGCGAGAGCCAGTACTACCACGACCTCTCCCACTTCCCGAAGGATTTTCAGGAAGACCGCCCCGCATCCGCTGTTCCGCCGTTCTTTTATCCGACGCACTCCACGGCGATGCTTCTCTGGGCGACCGGTGCGCATGTGACGAAGGTTTCCGCTGTCGGTTACCGCGATATGGAGGAGAATACGCCGTTCCGTGCGGGTGAGAATCCGTGGGACAACGAGTTTTCCGATGAATTTTCGCTGATGCAGCTCTCAAACGGCGGCACCGCACGGGTCAACGAATGCCGGAGAATCGGATTCAAGGCACCGTCGTCGTCCGTGTCGTCCTTCTACGGAACGAAAGCGGGATACCAGTTCTCCAATGCCCAGCATCTTCTGACCAAGCTGACACCCGGCGGCGTTGAGCTGACCGACGTGAGCGATGAGGTCAATCCCCGTGCAATGACGGCGGCGAAGGCGGACATGCAGAACAGCGCGGAATTCAAGCACAGGGTCGCGAACCACGCATGGCAGTGGAACGATCCCTCGCCCGTGCAGGAGGAAGAGCTCGCGCGTCTGCCGGAGTCCTACCAGGGAATTACCAGCGGACACATGTGCTCCCACGCGCTCCTGATCGACGATTTCTGCTCCGCGATGGCGTCCGGGAAACTGCCGAAGGTCAACGCATGGCTGGCGGCGAGATTCACCGTACCGGGACTTGTCGCGCATGCATCCGCAAAGCAGGGCGGCGTCATGCTGGATGTGCCCGATTTCGGAGATCCGCCGGAAATCGATTGAATCATGATGAATATTAGGTAAATACATATTGACAAAATTGTGCGTTTTGTGTATAATGAGTACATGGAACGCACATTTTTTGTGCATGGAACGAAAAAATAATTTATTATAATCAGGAGGAGCCCCTTATGAAAAAGCGTATTCTCAGCCTGTTTCTGGTTCTGATGATGCTGTTTGCGTCCTGTGCGGAAAGCGGAACAAACGGTGACGATACCGATGCCGGTGCCGCAGCCACGGACGGTGCATCCGTTGAAACCGAACCCGAAACCGAAACCGAAGCGACTCCCGATCTTCCCGAAGGTCTGTCGTTCACCGGCGAAACATTCACCTTCGGCGTCATGGACAACCCCAACGCGCGCAACATGATCGTGATGGAAGAAATCACCGGTGACGCCCTCAACGATGCACAGTACAACATCATCGAAAGCGCGTCGACCCAGCTTGATGCCAACATCCAGCAGCACATCATCGGCAGCAGCTATCCCGGAACCGACCAGGTGCGCAACCTGATTGCGGCGGGCGATGACTTTTTACAGGTTGCAAACGTATTCTGCGTAGCGGCTCCGAGCCTTCTGACCGAGGGCTACCTGCTCGACTACGAAAACATTCCCTACATCGATCTCACCAAGCCCTACTGGGATTCCCGTGTCAACGAAGCGCTTGAGCTTGCCGGATTCCGTTATGCCGCAATCGGTGACCTCAGCATCACGACGCACGATTTGACCTACATCCTGCTGTTCAACACCGAAATGATTACCAACAACAATCTGGAAAGACCGTACGACCTCGTGTTCTCCGGCGAATGGACGATGGACAAGATGGCATCCATGATGGATGTTGTCCGCAACGACATCGACGGCGACGGTCAAATGGGCCCGAAGGACAATTACGGTTATCTCTCCCACACCAAGATGGTTCTGCCCAGCTTCTGGATCGGCGCAGGTGAAACTTCCATGACCCTTGACGCAGAAGGTTCCCCGAGACTGAGCGTAACCGACGAACGCTTCCTCGGCGTATTCAACAAGATTTTCGACATCACCTACGGGATGAACACCTATCTCCCCGCAAGCGGCAACGACGTTCCCCAGTCCAACATCGACATGTTCATGCAGGGTCAGGCTCTGTTCATGGACTGCTCCCTGTTCTGGGCGGGCTCCCTCCGCGACATGGAAACCGACTTCGGTATCATTCCCTATCCGAAGTACGACACGGAGCAGGAACTGTACAACTGCCGTGTAAGCTACTACATGCCTCCCGTACTGCCCACCACGATCCAAAACCGTGAGCTGGTCGGCGCAGTTCTCGAAGTCACCAACTATCTCGCGAAGAAGGAAGTTACTCCCGCGTACATCGAAGGCGCACTCAAGGGTAAGTATGCCCGCGACGAAGAAAGTATTGCGATGCTCGACCTGATTCTCTCCAACCGCGTCGTTGACCTCGGCGATACC
>JAFTPW010000384.1:0-6026 GCA_017463075.1 Clostridia bacterium | reverse complement strand
GTAGAAAAGCTCCGCTTTTCGAATCTTATTTGTAACGCCTGCGCGGCGGGCGCGAGAACCCTCCGTTGCCGGGCTCTCGATTCGGCAACCAGGAGTGCCTGGACCCAATGCCTCCGGCGGGCGGGGGATTTGACAACGTGAAGCTGTGATTCTAAGCGATCATATCTTATCGCAAGGGACACTCATTTCCCTCGGTAAGCTCAGCCTGCCGGCGGCGAGACGAAATCGCATGTGGCTCTGACAGTCGCGACGCGTCACTGGATTGCCCGGGTAAATTTCAGCCTGCGGCGCAAACTGAGATTTCCTTCCGGCGATGCTCCGGGACGCCACCCTTAACAAGCCTTCCCCGTGCAGTCGCTTGAAATTTCAACTGCACAAACGCAGCCGGGGAAGGGGGACCGCGTGATTTTCCTAAGAAAATCGCGTGGTGGATGAGGCGTGAACCAACGCTGCTGCGGCACAAACTCCCGTTTGCACACAAATTTCCGCCCCTTCATGCTGAATTCTGCATTACGCATGAACGAGCTTCCACGCGTTCAGCACCACAATCACTGCGCCGACGATGGCGATCAGCGGTTTTACGGGGATTTTCCGGCAGAGCCATGCGGCAATGGGAGATGCTGCGACGCCGCCGAGGATGAGTCCCACGGTTGCGGGAAGTGCATCTCCGAGGGAGCCGATGGTGAGAAAGAATGCGGCGCTTTCGGCGAGGGTGACGAAAAATTCCGCGGTATTCACGGAGCCGATGGTGGTTCTCACGTCACAGTCCGCGGCTACGAGGGTGGAGGTGACAACGGGACCCCATCCGCCGCCGCCGATGGAATCGCTGAATCCGCCGATGAGGGCGAGCGGGTAGACGGCTTTCCCGATTTTCCGGGGCTGTTTTTTCGGTTTTTTGAAGGCTTTTGCGAAGATGACGGCGCCCATGATGATGAGATACACGCTGACGACGGGGGATATCACGCTGTCGTCGAGGCCGGTGAGGAGGTATGCGCCCGTGACACCGCCGATGACTCCGGGGACGATGAGGCGGATGAGGAGGCTTCTGTCGATGTTTTTCATCGTGAAGTGCGACACCCCGGACGCGAGCGTGGTGAAAATCTCAGCGGTATGGGTACAGAAGGACGCCATCGCTGAGGACTGACCCATGGCGCGGAGCAGGGTGCTCGATGACACGCCGTACGCCATACCGAGGGTGCCGTCGATGAGCTGGGCGAGAAATCCGCAGAGAACGCAGATGAGAAAGGTCTTCATTATACGGTTATCCTTATGAAAACGATAAGTGATACTGTATTATAGCATCCTGCCGCGCACAATTGCAACGGATTTTCGCAGAACAGGTCGGAATGATACAAATTTTTATCGGAAATTTCACACAACGGGCGGAAAATGTGGTATAATTAAATTTCAGATTGTTTATTTAAGAAACTGAGGCTTGACATGGAAATTATCAGATATCAGAATTTCGACGAAGAGCGCGCGCTGTACGGGGTACGGGATGTGACGGTGGCGGAATGCACCTTTGACGGACCCGCCGACGGGGAATCCGCGCTCAAGGAAGCATCGCATGTGACCGTGGAGGACTGCACGTTCCGTCTGCGCTACCCGTTCTGGCACACGCGGGATTTCGTTCTGCGCCGGAGCACGATGACGGACACCTGCCGGGCACCGCTCTGGTACGCGGAAAACGGCGTGATCGAGGACTGCACCGTGGAAGGTGTGAAGTGCCTGCGCGAATGTGACGGGATGACGCTGCGCCGGATGACGGTGAAATCCGAGGAGTTCGGCTGGCGGTGCCGCGGGCTCACGATTGAAGAATCGGACATGGAAGCGGTGTACTTTCTGTTCGAATGCCGGGATGTCACGGTGAAGAACCTCACGATGCGCGGGAAATACTCCTTCCAGTATGTGGAAAACATGACGATTGAGGACTCCGTGCTCGACACCAAGGACGCATTCTGGCACGCAAAGAACGTGACGGTGAAGAATTCCGTCGTGAAGGGCGAATATCTCGGCTGGTACTCGGAGAACCTGACGCTCATCAACTGCAAAATCAGCGGAACCCAGCCGTTCTGTTACTGCAAGAACCTGACCCTCATCGACTGCGAAACGGACGGCTGCGACCTCGCCTTCGAGCGCTCCACGGTAAATGCATCGGTGAAGGGAAACATCGTCTCGGTCAAGAACCCCATCAGCGGCAGAATCACAGCGGACTCGATCGGGGAAGTGATAAGAGAGTTTGCGTCGGACTGCGTTGTTGAAGTGAGAGAAGAGTGAAGAGAGAAAAGTGAAGAGAAAAGGAAAATTTACTTCGGAAATTGAATGATCAAAACGTGCGGTTTTAGGCTGAAGTTCAGCTTTCGACCGCACGTTTTTTGATTATTTGACGTAATAGCCGCTGCGGAAGCCGGGGTAGGGATGGAATCCGCATTTCTCGGCGGCGATGATCCGTTCGGGAGCATCCGGGGAGACGCGTGTGACGATTTTTTCGCAGTCGAACGGGGCGAAGAGGGTGTCCGTGAGCATCATCAGCTCGGTAAGGATGTCGGTGGTTTCGTATTCCCGGCGAAGATCAATCCGCAGAACGCCGTGGATGGGCATGTTTTCCGGCTTGAATCCCGGGAAGACCTCGATGGTACCGATGGCTCCGGATGTTTCACGGTCGGTGACGGTATAGCGTATGAAGCAGCGTTCGCGGTATTCTTCAAGCCACCGTTCGATTGCGCCGCGCATTTCGTCCTCGGTCTGCATCCCGTAGCCGTAATCGCAGTTGTCAGAGTTGTATATCGTCGATTGTGCAGGTTCCCGGTAACACGCCAGCAGATCCGCCGCATCGCCGGGAGTCACAAGGCGCAGGGTGAATCGCACGGTTTCGTAAGTCGGGCAGTTGTCAAATGGATTCATGCGGTACCTCCGTTTGTGTGGTGTTGAGGTGATTATACCACGGTCAGAACAAAAATTCAATACAGGAAACAAAAATTCGACAAAATCCTGTAAAAAAGATATCGTGCAGGTATTTTCTGACGGAGACAAATCAAAACGTGCGGTCGAAAGCTGAACTCCAGCCTCAAACCGCACGTTTTCCTGATTCAATTTCCGAAGGAAATTTACCTTACTTCTTCCTTTTTCCCTCTTCCTTCTTACTTCTACTTATACCGATACCTGTTCCCGGCGTGGCGTATCTTCTTCTCCCGTCTGCCAGCCTGAATCAGGACGTACAGCACCGACAGCACCACAACAGCGATGACGGTGCCGCGGAAGAATCTGCCCTCGGAGAATGCCTGCACGCGCGAGAGGAAGTAGAGGAATTCGCTCCGCGTGATGCTTGAGGTCGTGATGAGTGAACAGCTGCCCAGAATCTCGTCGCCGTAGAGGACGGTGATCTGTCCGCATTCCATGCCGGCTTCGACGGGGGCGTTCAGGCTTTCGTCATAGGTGTTGTAGCTGTACCGGATGTCCTTTGAGATATCCACCGATGTGGGCAGGTACACGCTCATGCTCTCGGACGGCACAAGGGTCACGTAGTCAATCGTAGAGGACAGCGCGACGGGGATTTCGCAGATCATCCTGTTCTGGGACAGCACCTGTGTGTAGTCGTACGCTTCGAATGCCCAGTCGAACATGGAAATCGCGTTGACGTAGTTGTAGAGCTCGTCGTCATCGGAGTCCGCACCCAGCACCACGGAAAGGTAGGTCAGCCCGCGTTCACCGTCCTCTGCAACCGCCGCGATGCAGTAGCCAC
Organism: Clostridia bacterium; assembly: GCA_017463075.1. Taxonomy (GTDB): domain Bacteria; phylum Bacillota; class Clostridia; order Oscillospirales; family CAG-272; genus UMGS1696. The sequence continues at coordinate 2,284 of JAFTPW010000384.1, read as the reverse complement.
CCTGCGTTGTCGAGCCTGCGTTCATGCCGACTGCCTGGCTGTACTTGTAGTCCACGCGGTAGTAGTTGGAGATGAGACAGTTGCGGTTGTAAATGGTGCGGTAGTCGCTGATGTTGGTGCCCTCCATGACATACTTCGGGGTTGAGGTCATGTCGATGAAGCCCGGGAGGGAGTAGGCGTACTGTGCGATCAGGGCGGTATCCCGTGCGGTTGTCACCTGCGCGTCGTTGTGCATGCCCGTGGGGTTCATGTAGTAGGTATTGTACGCGCCGAGCCATGCCGCTTTCTCGTTCATCATGGCAACAAACGCCTGCGTGGAGCCTGCGGTGCCGTGCGCGAGGATGATGGCGGCGTCGTTCGCGGAATTGACGAGCATGCAGTAGAGCATCTGCTCAACGGTGACGCTCTCGCCGAGGTAGAAGCCGATCCGGTTGCCCGCGACCTCGTCCAGCATCGCCTGCGTGACGGTGATTTTCGAGTCGAGCTTGCCTTCAAACGCTTCCATTGCCACAATCGCGGTCATGATTTTCACCGTGGACGTGGGATAGACCCGCTCGGCGGCGTTGTATTCGAAGAGGATGCGGTCGTTTTCGAAATTGTACAGCAGTGCCGCGTCACAGTTCGAAATCGGCGGCGTATCCGGAAGCGGTTCATCGTCGGCTGTGACCGGGACTGCGAGGGTGCAGAGGGTCAGCAGGGTGAGAAATGCCGCCGTGATCCGGTGGAAAAGGGTTGTTTTCATGTGAAGTTTCATGGATTTCATTCTGTTGCCGCCCTCCGTGTCGTATGTTCGATGCGGGCATCACGGATTCGGGCAAGACTGGCACGGGCTGTGTCCTCGTCCGCTTCAATCTGGCGCCGCAGCTCGTCCACGGAGTCGAATTTCCGCTCGGGACGGATCATTTCGCACAGCGATGTGGTCAGCGTTCTGCCGTAAAGGTCGCCGGAGAAGTCGAAGAGGTAGGTTTCCAGCGTCACGTCGTTTGTGTCGTCGTTCACGGTCGGACGGGAGCCGAGGTTGCAGACGCCGCCCTTTGTCACGGTTACGCCGTCCTCATCAAACGTCACGGTGCAGCTGTAAACGCCGTAGGGCGGAATCAGTCTCCCGGACGGGATGCGCTGGTTGACGGTGGGATGGCTGATGGTGCGCCCGATCTGCCTGCCGTGGAGGATTTCGGATGTGTACGAGAGCGGTCTGCCGAGCAGTTTTTCCGCCAGCGGGAGATCCCCGGCTTTGACAGCGTTCCGGATTGCCGTGGAGGACACCGTCATGCCGTCAATGGTCAGCGGCGGAACCACGGAGCAGAGAATGCCGTTTTTCTCAGCCATGGTGCGCATGTCTTCCGCGGATGACGACGCTCTCACGCCGAACCTGAAATTGAATCCGCAGACGACGGCGTGTGGATGCAGGGACATGACGCAGTCCCGGAAAAATTCCTCGCCGGTGAGGGAGCGGATGGCTTCAAAATTCTCGGTGAGGAGCAGATCCGCCCCGGCTGATGCAAAAGCGGCGCATTTTTCGGGAAGGGATGTGATGGTGTCGGATGTGCGCCGGTCGATGACCCATACCACAACGGGGCGGTCTTGTGCGATGGCGCGTGCTTCTTTGAGGAGGGAAAGATGCCCCGGATGCACGCCGTCGAAGCATCCGAAGAGGATCACGGAGCCGTGCGGGACAGTATGATATTGTGCGTTGGTGAGAGGATACAGTTCCATGATGGCTCCTGATAATTCAATAAACTCAATAAACTTTCAGTGCAGAAAACGCGGTTTTCGCTTCAGATTTTTTGTTTTCAATAAACCTTCAATGCAGAAAACGCGGTTTTCGCTTCAGATTTTTTTGTCTTTAATAAACTTTCAGTGCGAAAACCGGGCATACCTTCGTGCAGTAGCCGCAGCGGACGCATTTTGCGTCATCGGGAACGGCGCGGAGCTTCGGTTTTTCTTCCGTGATTCCGGCATCCGCGGCAAAGTCTCCGGCGAAGTCGCAGTGCGCTTCCTCGTCGTCATCGGTGACGGGCATGAGCGTGAGTGCACCTTCGCCGCAGCGCTTGACACAGGCTCCGCAGCCTTCGCAGTATTCTTCGACATGGAGGGTGCGGTGCTTGCTGCTGAGGCGTTCGCGCATGCCGTCGGAGAAGCTGCCGTTTTTCAGCAGGGCGATGTTTGCGTCCACTTCGTCGAACGACTGCATTCCGACCGCGGCGGCATCGATGTACGGCTTGTCCAGAACGAACCGGAGCGCGTCTTCGGCATTTCCGCTGAGATGTCCGCCGCCGAGGGC
>JAFTPW010000383.1:0-4962 GCA_017463075.1 Clostridia bacterium | reverse complement strand
TTCTACGAAATGAATGGTTATATTGTATCAGTTCTCGATCGTGCATTCGTATCCGGTGTTTCCTTAAAGTCCTGCACCACCGAACCCACCTTCCATCCCGGACGCTGCGCGGAAATCTACGTCGGCGACACCAAGCTCGGCGTATTCGGTGAAGCGCATCCCGCAGTTGCCGAAACCTACGATATCGCATCCAAGGTTTACCTCGCCGAACTCGCAGCCGACGCGATCTACGACAACCGCCGTGCGGAAATCTCCTATGTTTCCATCCCGAAGCATCCTGCAATCGAGAGAGACTTCTCCTTCGTCTGCGAGGAAGCTGTGGAAGCCGGTGCCGTTGCTGATGTCATCAAGTCCGCAAGCAAGAAGGTATCCAGCGTTGAGCTGTTCGACATCTACCGCGGTCCTCAGATCGGAGACGGCAAGAAGAGCATGTCCTATGCGGTTATGCTCCGTGCCGCTGACCGTACTCTCACCGATGCGGAAGCTGACGAAGCGGTTACCGCAATCCTCGATGCTCTGCGTGAAAAGCTGGGCATCACCCTGAGATAACAAAATCATACGTGAAGTCTGCCGGGATTCTTTTCCGGCTTTCTTCCGTTAATATACTGAAAGGATGAGACCGATGAAAACTTATCCCATGACAATTGCCGGACTCAAGCGCGAGCTTCCCATCTGCCCCGTGACTCCCACACTCTCCATCGGTGCGTTCGTCATTTTCGGCGACCCCGAGCTGTCCACGGCTGCGGCGGATGCGCTTCTGAAAATCGCTCCGGAGTACGATTACATCATCACCGCCGAAGCGAAGGGCATTCCGCTCGCACATGAAATGGCACGACTTGCCGGCAACCAGAAGTACTTCATCGCCCGCAAGAAGGCAAAGGCTTACATGAGCGGCGTGTTTGAAGTGAAGGTGCAGTCGATCACCACCGCGGGCGAGCAGAGTCTGTTCCTCGACAAAGCGGACGCGGACCTCATGAACGGCGCGAAGATCCTCATCGTGGACGACGTCATCTCCACCGGCGAATCCCTGCGCGCAGTCGAAGAGCTGGTCAGAGCTGCCGGCGGAAATATCGTCGGAAAGATGGCGATTCTCGCGGAAGGCGACGCTCAGGTACGTGACGATATCATTTACCTCGAAAAGCTCCCGCTCTTTACTCCCGACGGGGATGTACTTGAAGGTACGCTTCATTAAGTTAACAGAAATGCTGTGTTTCCATACCGGAAATGCGGCATTTTTTGCTTGAACTTGTCCTAAAAGTAAACAGTTTATGCAGAATTCACCGAAAACTTGACAAACCACATCCTTTGGTATATAATATAATGTTGACGGGTTGTTTCTATTTCCCGTTCCCATTATGACAATATTAATATACTGATAAAGAGGCGATATCATGAACACCACTCCCGAGAAGGGCGGCATCTCCATTGAGCTGGAGCACATTTTCCCCATCATCAAGAAATGGCTCTACTCCGAAAAGGAAATTTTCCTCCGCGAAATTACATCCAATGCCTGCGACGCGATCACCAAGCTCCGCAGACTGAACTCCCTCGGGGAAGCGGACGTTGATCTGTCCGGTGCAAAAATCACCGTAACGCTCGACAAGGACGCTTCCACCATCACCGTCACCGACACCGGTATCGGCATGACCGAGGAAGAACTGAAAAAATATATCTGTCAGATCGCCCTGTCCGGCGCACTGGATTTCATCCAGAAGTACGAGGGCACCGAAGCTGACGCACAGCAGAACGGCATCATCGGCCACTTCGGTCTCGGATTCTACTCCTCCTTTATGGTCTCCGACACCGTTGATGTCATCACCCGCTCCTACACCGGCACTCCCTGCATGAAGTGGACCTGTACCTCCGACGGCAATTACGAAATCTCCGCAGCCGACGAGGACGAAGAATCCATGATCGGCGCATTCGGTACCGCAGTCGTCATGCACATCAACGAAGAAGGCACGGAATTCCTCTCCGACTTCAAGCTCCGCGAGGTTCTCGACAAGTACTGCGCGTTCATGCCGGAAGAAATCTACTTCGACAACGGCGAGGAACACGAATGCAAGTGCGGTCACGATCACGACGGCGAATGTGAATGCGGTCACGAAGATCACAAATGCGAATGCGGCAAGTGCAAGCCCATCAACGACACCGAACCGCTCTGGCTGAAGAATCCCTCCGACTGCACCGACGAGGACTACAAAAACTTCTATCAGAAGGTCTTCCGCGACTGGAAGGAACCGCTCTTCCACATCCACATCAAGGCGGATTATCCTCTGAATTTCAAGGGAATTCTCTACTTCCCGCGCATCTCCAACGAATTTGAAAGCCTGGAAGGTCAGGTCAAGCTGTACTACAATCAGGTATTCGTTGCCGACAACATCAAGGAAGTCATTCCCGAATATCTGCTGATGCTCAAGGGTGTTCTCGACTGTCCCGAGCTCCCGCTGAACGTATCCAGAAGCTATCTCCAGAACAGCGGTTATGTGACCAAGATTTCCAACCACATCGTGAAGAAGGTCGGTGACAAGCTGACCTCCATGTTCAACACCGACCGCGAAAACTTTGAATCCATCTGGCGTGATCTCAAGACCTTCGTGGAATACGGCTGCATGCGCGACAAGAAGTTCTACGACCGCGTTTCCTCTTCCCTCCTGTTCGAGCTGACCGACGGCGGCTTCAAGACCCTCGACGAATATCTCGACGCGGCAAAGGAAAAGCACGAGAACAAGATTTACTACGCAACCGACGTGACCGCGCAGTCCAAGTACGTGAAGATGTTCCGCGACGAGGGCATTGACGTAATCCTCCTCGACCGCATCATCGACACCCAGTTCATCAGCGTGATCGAACAGAACCGCGACGGCGTGAAATTCTGCCGCATCGACGCGGAAATTGCAGATGTACTCCGTGCGGACGGCGACAGGACCGAGCTTCCCGCTGTGGCTGAACTGTTCAAAAAGATCGCAGGTGAGATGACCAAGGTGGAATTCGATCGGCTCAAGGACGCATCCACGCCCGCGATTCTCAACATCAGCGAAGAAGCGCGCCGCATGAACGACATGATGAAGCTCTACAATTACGGCGGCGATCTCCCGCTGGAACAGACTCTCATTCTCAACACCGCATCTCCGCTCGTTGAAAAGCTCACTTCCCTCCTTGACAGCGGCGACAATGATCGCGCAGACGTGATTGCGAAGCAGATTTACATGCTTTCCGCGCTCTCCCAGCGTCAGCTGACTGCCGACGAGCTGGTGGCGTTCCTCTCCGACAGCTACGACATTCTCGGTAAGCTCTGATGGATGTCTTTGCCGCCAATTTCGCACGGCTCGAGGAGCACCGTCAGCGTCTGATTCGTCTGCAGAACGGTCTGTGGCATGAAGCCGCGCTGTTTTCCGATCTGGATCTGCCCGCTCCGGATGAAATCGGCGGTATATACGAAGAAATTTGCGGGAACAATGGTTACAGCCGATCCCTGCCGGATTTTGCGCGGTTCTGCCTTGCGTTTGCCGAGGTTTACCGCGGACGGTTCGGCGAGATTTTCACCGACGGCGAAGCGGATGTCCGGTCGGGTGCTCCGAAGATTGCGTATCTGCAAAACACCTTCTCCGATCGCGCTTACCGCGTCTTTGCGGATGAATTCAACCGGCTCGATCCGTCCCATCAGGTGACGGCAGCGTATTTCCCGGGATTCCGCGAGGTCTGTGAGGAGGTCTACTACGGCAGATGCTCCCACGCGATGCTTCCGGTGTCTTCGTCCCGTGACGGTGCGCTGGCATCCTTCCGCAAGCTGATTGCGAAGTACGAGCTGAAAATCCTGTATGAAACCGATGTGGACATGACGGACGACTCCGCGATGCGCTTTGCACTCGTACGGCGCGGCATGGGTACCGGAAACTCACGGCGGTTCGCGGATCTGACCGTGGTGCTGACGGAGGAAAATCCGCTCGGTGCGTTTCTTTCCGCCTGCGAAATCCTCGGTGCGTCTGCGGTGACGGTGAATTCCTACCCGCTGGAGTACGCCGATGACCGTTCCGGCACGCAGATCACGCTGGACATCGCATCGACCGTGCAGAACGCGCTGTATCTCTTTCTCGAAGGCTCGCACATCCGGTATGAAATCGTCGGACTGTACGACCTGCTCCCTTCACATTAAGTATTTTTTAAATCTCCAACATAAAACCGACACACGAAAGGAATCATATCATGGAAGTATTCATGACAAGATATCACCAGTGGCTCGCTTCCGACAAGGTTGACGAGGAAACCAAGGCAGAGCTCCGCGCTCTGGAAGGAAACGACGACGAAATCGAATTCCGGTTCGCTTCCTACATGACCTTCGGTACCGGCGGTCTGCGCTCCAAGATGGGTGCCGGCTGCGGTATGATGAACGTTTACACCGTTGCGCAGTCCACCGAAGGCGTTGCCCGCGTGATTGAAACCCTCGGCGAAGAAGCGAAGAACCGCGGCGTCATCATCGGCTACGACAGCCGCAACAACTCCGCACTGTTCGCACGCAGATGTGCCGAAGTTCTGACCGCGCACGGCATCAAGGTTTATCTCTTCGACGAACTCCGTCCCACTCCCATGCTCTCCGCAGGTGTACGCTACTACGGCTGCATCGCCGGCATCAACATCACTGCCTCCCACAACCCTGCCGCATACAACGGCTACAAGCTCTACTGGGAAGACGGTGCACAGCCGACCGAGGACATGGCGAACTATGTATCCTCTTTCATCTACGACACGGATATCTTTGAAGGCGTTCCCACCCGCGATCAGGTCAACGAAGATCTGATTACCATGGTCGGCCGTGATTTCGACGAATACTTCATGGAAAAGTGCATCGGTGAGCAGGTTTATCCCGATGTTATCCGCCGCGACGCCGACAATCTCGAAGTGATCTACACGCCTCTTTGCGGTGCCGGCTACCGGATCGTTCCCGAAGTTCTCCGCCGCATC
>JAFTPW010000382.1:0-14230 GCA_017463075.1 Clostridia bacterium | reverse complement strand
TGCATATTCGTGGGTACGCTTGTGGGAAACGTCGCCCTTGAAGTACTGTTCGCGGTCGTTCTTCCAGCGTGCGATCTGGTTCACGCAGCGGCGCGGGTATTCGTCCAGCGGAATGTTGTACTTCTGGATGAGTTCCGGATACTTGGACTTGATGAAGAATGCGTTGTATTCGGAGTTATGTTCGCTGGATTCGGTGCAGTAGTAACCGAGACGGCGGATGTATTCGTAGCGTACGAGGTCACCGTGCTTGGAGTCACCCTTTGCGAGTTCTTCTTCGAGGGTCTTGATCGCGCGGCGGCGGATTTCGGGATACAGGTCGTTGCCGTCAGCGTCTTCGATTTCAAGGAGCCATGCCATGTGGTTGATACCTGCGATGCGTTCGCGGATGGGTTCCTTGTATTCGATGCCGAGCGCGTTCATGATCCCGCGGGAGCAAACCTGTACACTGTGGCACAGACCGACGGTCTTGATGGGAGTGTAGCGCTGCATGTAGCCTGCGAGCATTGCCATCGGGTTGGTGTAGTTGAGGAACCATGCGTTGGGGCAGACTTCAGCCATGTCGTTCGCGAAGTCTTCCAGAACGGGAATGGTACGGAGCGCACGGAAAATACCGCCGATGCCGAGGGTGTCCGCGATGGTCTGACGGAGACCGTACTTCTTGGGCACTTCGAAGTCGGTTACGGTGCAGGGCTCGTAAAGACCAACCTGAATCGCGTCAACGACGAAGTTTGCACCGCGGAGCGCTTCCTTGCGGTTTTCGACGCCGAGGTACTTCCTGATCTTCGCTCTGCCTTCGTTGATGTTGCGGTTGAGCGAGTCGATCATGATGTAGGATTCTTCCAGACGTTCCGCATCGATGTCATACAGAGCGATTTCGAAATTCTGGAGCGCGGGAGTCAGCATGCAGTCGCCGAGTACGTTCTTGGCAAACACAGTGGAGCCGGCACCCATAAATGTGATTTTTCCCATGGTAATCTCCTTTGGAAACAAAATTTTTCTATATTGTATCATAGATTCTTCCGAAAAGCAAGGGAGAACTGTCGAAAAGCATAAAAAAAGCATCGGAAGGAATGATTGAAAACCGATGCTTTTTCTCTTATTAGCACAGCCGCAGAATACGGACCTCAAGGATCCACCGGTGGTGTACTGCCGAATTGTTTGTAGCAACCGGTAAAACCGGATGTACGCTGCGCCGCGGCGGTTCTTCCGTCAAAATAAGTTTGGGCTGGAATAAGACTTAAATTATTGGTATTTGTTGTACCGATCCTATTATACAACATTCTTTCTTGTATGTCAATAGTTTGCCACTGTTTTATCGCGTAATATTTGCCGAAAAATCGGTTAAAATATTAGAATAAAGGTGGTGAATATATGAAAGATAATACATTGTATGAGGTAGGCTTTCCGAAACGTCTGTCACAGCTGCGGCTTGCCAAAGGTGTATCCGCACGTGAAATGAGTCTCGCTTTGGGACAGAACGAAAACTACATCAACAATATTGAAAATAACAAGGCGCTTCCGTCAATGACTTCATTCATGTATATCTGTGAATATCTTGACATCACACCTTATGAGTTTTTTGATTTTGAAGCCAAAGATCCTGACCGATGCAACAAGCTGATGCAGGAAATCAAAAAACTGGACAGCAGTAAGCTCGAACTCCTCGAAAATATCATCCGCGAATTCCGCAGAACCAAGTAAACCGTACTTGACTTCTGCGGTTTTCTCTGGTATAATAGATTTGATACAATTTATTTTAAATCTTCAATTCCAAAGGAGTCCGCAATGGTAAGCCGGAAAATTCTGCTCATCATCGCCGGTGCAGTCTGGATGCTCGCCGGCATCAACATTCTGCGCATCGGAATTCTCGCGTGGATCAGCGTCATCCCGGAGGCAGGGAGCGTCAGACTCATCCTGCTCGGCGGTGCATGTGCCCTCATTCTCGCCGGATTTTTCTTCATGTTCCGTAAAATCGTCCGTAAAAACACAGCCCGAATCCGTTCTTATGGCGAGCGCACGCTTTTCCTGAAATTCATGGATCTGAAGGGCTGGCTCATGATGGCGTTCATGATGACGCTCGGCATTGTGCTCCGCTCGTCCGGTCTGCTGCCCGATGATTTTTTCGCATTCTTCTACACAGGTCTCGGCACTTCCCTCTCCATTGCCGGCGTCATGTTCCTCATTGCCGGACTGCGAACGAAATAACCCAAGCCGTCTTATCTTCCGGTAAGGCGGTTTTCTTTGTGCGTTTTGATAAATATTTTATATAAATTTTCCAGAATGCATTCCATTTTCCGGTGTTTTGTGCTAAAATGAAGCCAGAAATCCACGCGAAAGGATATCTGCCATGAACCGACTTGACAAAAATATACAGGAAGCCGCAACCGCGCTGACCGAGAGACCCATGCTCGCCGCAGACGCGGAACGGATTCTGATCTCCTACGATCTGATGCAGGGCGAATGGGACCCGTTCCAGCCCGCGAGCTTCGCCGATGCCATCTCCGCCATTCTCGACCGCGTCTCCGTTCCGCTGGAGGATTACGACCTCATTGCAGGCCGTTCCGTGGAGCGCGAGCTGACCGAGGAAGAAGAAGCGAAATTTGCCGAACTGCAAAAAAGTCCGCGTTCTCCGTACCGTGGTCCGATCATCGGCTCCGGTCACTGCTCCTATGACTGGGAAATGGTCATGGAATACGGTCTGCCGGGTCTGATCGAAAAAGCCCGCGCATCCATGGAACAGAAGACCGACGACGGCCGCCGCAGATTTCTGGCAAGCCTCATCCGGGTTTACGAAGCCATTCAGCGGTACATGCTCCGTTATGCCGATGCCGCTGACGAACGCGGAATGACCGATCTTGCCGTCACGCTCCGCAAGGCCGCAACTGAAAAGCCGGCGGATTTCCGCACTGGGCTCCAGCTTCTGTGGATCATCACCCTCATCGACTGCTCGTACGTCACCGCAAATCCGACGCTCACACTCGGGCGCATGGACAAGCTGCTCTATCCCCTGTACAAGGCTGACCTTGACGCCAGACGCATCACACGCGGGGACGCAGCGGATCTCATCACCGACTACTACTGCAAGCACAATCTGAACATGGGCCGCGGCGAACACCAGCTCGGGGACAATACTAACTCCACGACGTTCCAGCGGATCTTCAACTTCGATGCGCCGCAGTATCTCCTGCTCGGCGGAACGGACATCGACGGCAATTACACCGTCAACGAGCTGACTTCCCTCTTCACCGAATGCATCCAGCCCGCGTTCAAGAATCCGGTCGTGGTCTTCTACTACGCTCCCGGCATGAACACGGCGTATCCTGAGCTCTGGCGCACCCTGACCGGAAAGGCACTGGCATCCTCGTCCCTGATGATCTACAACGACGCCAACAGCAAGAAAACCTACCGCGCGCTCGGACTTCCCGAAGAGGATTTTCAGAATTACCACCACTTCGGATGCAACTGGCCCTCTCCCAGCTCTGAAAGCTTCTGGCTTCACGGCGCACCGTCCTCCCTCAATTTCGGCGTGTTTGAATCGAAGGAGGAAATGGACAAAATCCGCAACACCTACATCCGGATTCCCGGCAGCGGATGGCCGGATGTGTTCGTGAATTTCCTCAAGAATCACCGCGACGATCCCGACGTGACACTGGAAGTGATTTACCGGGAATACGAACAGTTCATGGATGATTTTATTTCACAGAAAGTAGAAAAAGGCATTCAGGAGCTCCGCGTCCGCCGCAGAAAGCCGTGGAATGTTTCGAATTTCACCGACTGTTTCACAAAAGCGCCCATCGAACGCGGCGAATGCTTCTCGGCATGTGCGAAATACATCTTCACGCTCCAGTCCTTCCAGATGTTCGGTACGCTCTGTGACTGCTTTGCCGTCGTCGATGCCCTCTGCTTCCGCGAAAAGAAGCTGACCATCGGCGAGCTCCTGGATGCCGTTGCGGACAATTTCGAGGGTCATGAGCAGATTCTCGCCATGTGCCGCGGTGTTCCGAAATACGGCAGTGACGACGCGTACTCCAATGCACACGTTGCGCGGCTGGCGGGCATGATGGCGGAAATCACGCGAAAACGCGGCAGAAAATATCTCGAGAGCGACGGGTACTTCCTTGTTCCCTGCCTGCAAAGCGATACATGGCATCTGAAAAACGGCTTGAAATACGGCGCAACTCCCGACGGACGCCTTGCCGGAACCGCGTTCACGCAGAATTCCCGTCCCGCAAACGGCTCCTGCACGAACGGTCTGACCGCGATGTTCAACTCCATGCTGCACATCCCGGACGACGGGTATCTCTCGGGTGCCTTGAATCTCGACGTCGACCCGAAGCAGTTTGAAGGCGAGAGCGGGCATACCATGTTCGCGGCGATGCTTGCCGTCTACCTCAACCGCGGCGGTCTGCACGCACAGGTCACCTCCGTCAGCGCGGACGATCTCATCGATGCACAGAAAAATCCCCATCTCCACCGGGATCTGCGCGTCCGCGTCACCGGATACAGCGGCGTGTTTGTGGATATTACGAAAACATTACAGGACGATATCATCGAACGCCTGAAATAAAGAAAGGTTTCAACATGAAAAACATCACTTTAAAGAACGGACTTTCCGTGTCCCCTGTCTGCCTCGGCGCCATGATGTTCGGCTCGACGACCCCGAAGGATGACGCATACGCAATCCTCGACGCGTTCCTCGATCTGGGCGGCAACTTCATCGACACCTCCAACAACTACGCGCACTGGATCGGCACGGGCGACGAAAGCGAAACCCTGCTCGGTCAGTGGATGCACGACCGCGGATGCCGCGACAAGGTTGTGATTGCAACCAAGGTCGGCTTTGACCGCAAGGGCGCGGGTGCCGGTCTGAAGCGTGATCAGATCGAATACTGGTGCGACGAGAGCCTCCGCAAGCTCCAGACGGACTACATCGACCTCTACTACGCGCACACCGACGACGCGGACACACCCATGGAGGAAACCATCGAAGCGTTTGACTCCCTCGTGAAAAAGGGCAAGGTCCGTCACCTCGGCGGAAGCAACTACGACACATGGCGGTTCACGGAATTCAACTTCACCGCACGGGACAAGGGATGCACGCCCTACACCGTGATGCAGCAGCGGTTCTCCTACCTCAACTGCCGTCTCGATCTCAAGCCGAACTACATCTTCAACGAAAACGTCGGACGCGAACGCCTGCGCTATCTGGAAGACAAGGATATCCCGCTTGTGGCGTACTCCTGCCTGCTCCGCGGTGCCTACGAAGACGCCTCCCGCATTCCCGACAACTACATCGGCGGCGCGCGGTACGATACCCTCGTGAATATGGCGAAAGAAAAAGGTGTCTCCGGCAGTGCGCTCGCTGTGGCATGGATGTGCAATGCGCACCGCATGAAGGGATTCCCGCGCGTGATTCCGCTGTTCTCTTCGTCCAAGCTCCACCACTTCATCGACAACTGCTCCGGTGCTGACATCACGCTCACCGATGAGGAAATGGCGATTCTCACAAACGCATGACACCGCTCGTTTTTGACATCAAGCGCACCTCCACCGTGGACGGTCCCGGCATCCGTACGGCTGTGTTCTTCAAGGGATGCAATCTCGACTGCCGCTGGTGCCACAATCCCGAAAGCAAGTCCCCGCGCGCACAGCTCGGTCTGCTGACGGAAAAATGCATCGGATGCGGTGTCTGCCGGACAGTCTGCGAACACGGGAACTCCTGCGAACTCTGCGGGAAATGCGCCGAAAACTGCCCGGCTGAGGCGAGAAAGCTCTACGGACGGCAGTACACAGCCGATGAACTGTACACAGTCATCGCGGCGGACAGGGATTACTACGATGCGACCGGCGGCGGCGTGACCTTCTCGGGCGGCGAATGCATGCTGTACCCGGATTTCATTGCATCTCTGGCGGCAATGTGTCAGAAAAACGGAATCTCCGCCGCGATTGACACCGCAGGAAACGTGCCGTGGAGCAGTTTTGAGAAAATTCTCCCGTACGCGGACTGCTTTCTCTACGACATCAAAGCGCTCGATCCCAAACTCCACAAAGCCGGAACGGGAGCCGGAAACCGCCTGATTCTCGAAAACCTCGACCGTCTGATCGGCACGGGAAAGCAGATCATCATCCGCACGCCCGTGATTCCCGGCTGCAACGACGGCGATGAACTGGAGCGAATCCAAGCCTACTGCGCCGCACGGAATCTCCCGCACGAGCTGCTTGCGTATCACACAATCGGTGAAAGCAAAAAAGCAGCGCTTGAAGCAATTCATAATTCATAATGCACAATGAAAAAAGCCCGTATGTCCATTTACAGACGTACAGGCTTTTCATTATGCATTATGCAGTGCAATAACGCTGTCACCGTCGAACGGGAGGGTCAGGGTCATGGTACCGCCGGTGCTTGCGAAGGTTCCGACGGGGATATCCGTGCCGTTCTGATCGGTTTTGATGACCGTGAAGCGGGTGTCCGGCAGGAGTCCGGTGAGGGTGATTTCGCAGAATCCGGCATCGATGTCCCGTACGGCGATGAGTGCGGCGGCTTCGGCTGCATTCGCGGCGGCGCAGACATGCATGTTTCCGTTGTCACTTTCGCTGAAAACTTCCGTGCCGATTCTGTACAGTCTGCCGAACTCCCGGAACGACACGAACGGCTTGCGCGGTTTCAGCTTGCCCTGACGACGGCTGCTTGCCAGGGAATCGATCGCCATGTCTTCCACTTCAAACAGGCCGCACCACTCCTTGATGACGTCGGCTTCAAAATATGCAGCGGCGTCAACAGGGGACTTCTGCATCACAATCAGGCTTGCGGCACAGAACGCGGCTCCGCGGATTCCGACCAGCCTGCGGAACGATTCCGGCTGATTTCCCCAGTTTTCCATGTAATTCCACTCGTCAAGGAGCATTTCGGCATCGCGGTAACCGCATTCGTCCATGAGCGCGCGGTAACGGTCAGCCGCATCCCCGAGATCAGCGGGATTCCCGGTATAGCGGTGCCACGAGAAAAAGTCCAGTCCAACCCCGCGCCGGCTCATTTCGTGCAGAAAATCCGATGCCCAGCCGTAGTTTCCGGCAATTGCGGGTCCTCCGATTTTCAGCTCCGGGAAGCAGGATTTCAGGTGCTTTGCCGCCGTTTCGAAGAAATCGTGGAACTGCGCGACCGTGCCGCTCCAGCATTTCTTGTTTGCGGAATTGACGTCGAGATCGGGTTCGTTCCAGATTTCCCAGTATGGGATGCCCCACCGGTGACCGTCCGCCCAGCCCTCGTTGTAATGCCGGATGATGTGCTCCGCGATCCGCGCCCATTTCGCGAAATCCTTCGGCGGATGGATGTGCCGCTTGACGGGTGCGTGCTCTATGGATTCGCCGAGACGGTAGATGAGATCCGTTCCGACGTCGAGCGCGGCTTTGATGTAGCAGTCGGTCAGCCCGAAATTGTACGATGCGGGATCGTTTTCGTCGGCATCGAAATCCGGAAACACGCAGTGGATGTCGACAAATTCGCCGCTCCCGTAGGGGTATTCGGTGTCGTGAAGTCTGGAGTACGGGATGCCGATCTCACGGAACAGCTCCGACGCGTCGTAGGTGAACACCTTGGTCTGCGGGCCGCTGTTGACGCCGTGAACGGGCTTGATCTTCCCGACGGGTTTCGAAAAATCAATTCTGACGGATGACATGGGATTCCCTCCGTTGTTCTGTTTTTGTTCAGTTTATCACAGTTCCGCGGATTTTGCAATAGATGCGGGAATTTACCGGAATGAAAAAATAACGCGAAATTCCGCGATACTATTTGACAAAACCGCCGTACAATGTTATAATTTCAAAAAATCCCTCTGCCGATAAAAAAAGGAGTACAGCCATGAAAACCGGAATCAACAGCGGAAACTGCCGGAACCCGCTCGCTGAAGATGCCGCAGACCGTGCTCGATCAAGCAGAAAAGCTGACGGCTCTTACTGCACGTACGCTCGCGGATATGGCGTCGGCAGAATACAAATCACTGAAATAAGGCGGTGTCATCATGACACAGACACATCCAGCCGCCCATCTTTTTGCCGGGTGGGACGAAACGCTGATCTGGTCCGCTCTGGACGGCGTGATGGGACAGATTTTCTGCTCCGACGACGGCAAATCCGCCATGGCAGAAGTCGCAGATTTCGCATTCTTCGCGGGCGGGATTGACAAGCGGCTTCTCGCACATCCGTTTTCCCGGAATTTCATGCTCCTCGTCCCGCAGAATGAAGAATGGGCAGCGGCAATTGAAGAATTCTACGGGGACACGGTCACCAAGGTCACCCGCTATGCCACCGAAAAAACCGATGCCGGCTTCGATATCGCAAAGCTCCGCGCCATTGTGTCCGCGCTTCCCGAGGGATGCAGTCTGCGGAATTTCGACGAGGAAGTCCACAGAATCTCGCGCGAAACGCCGTGGATGCACGACTGGACGGATCAGTTCCCGGACTGGCAGCAGTACCGCAGACTGGGTCTCGGCGCAGTTCTGGTGAAAAACGGTGAAATCGTCTCCGGCGCATCCACATACACGCGCTATTCCCGCGGCATCGAGATTCAGATCGACACGCGCAAGGACTGCCGTGGTATGGGCTACGCTTCCGTCACAGGCGCCGCGCTCATGCTCAAGGCTCTGGAAAACGGACTCTACCCGAGCTGGGACGCCGCGAATCTCACATCGCTCCGGCTTGCGGAAAAGCTGGGTTACCGGTTCAGTCATGCCTACCACGCATATGCCCTGAGCCGATGAGGAGGACTGCATGAACAACGATATTTACAGAAACAGCCGGTTCTTCTACATATTGGAAGCCGCGTTTGAATACTTCATTTCCATCCTGGTCGGGGGCGCGTATCTTGCGAAGCTCACTTCCTATATCGGGCTCTCCGACAGCCTCACCGGGGTTCTGACCTCGTTTGTCTCCCTCGGATGCGGGTTCCAGATCATCGCGGTGTTCCTCGCAAACCGTCAGCCCGTGAAAAAATGGGTGACGGCACTGCACATTCTCAACCAGCTCTTCTTCGCGCTGATCTATCTCCTGCCCTTCTTCGGCATTTCGAAAAACGTAACCGTGGCACTCTTCTGCGTCTTCCTGCTCGCAGGGCATGTCATCAGCAACGTCGTGCATTCGCCGAAGATCAACTGGTTCATGTCCCTCGTGGATGACCACAAGCGCGGGGATTTCACCGCCACCAAGGAGATCGTCTCCCTCATCGGCGGAATCATCTTCACCTTCATCATCGGTCAGGTCATCGACCGCTTTGAAGCGGCGGGTGAGATCGGAACCTCCCTCATCTTCTGCGGCGTCGGCATTTTCGTGCTCATGCTTCTGCATACCGTGACGCTCATCTGCTCGCTCGAGAAGCCTGCGGTGAAGAAAAACGCGAAAATCCGCGAGCTGCTGAACGATAAGGGACTCTATAAAGTCATTCTCATCACCGTTCTCTGGAATATTGCAAACTACGCGACCACACCGTTCTACGGCACGTACCAGACCAAGGAGCTCGGCTTCTCGATGACCTTTGTCTCCGTGCTTGCCGCGCTGTATGCCATCTGCCGGTCGCTGGTTTCCAAGCCGCTCGGACGGTACGCTGACCGCACATCGTTCGTACAGATGATGAACATCTGCTTCGGCATTCAGGTGCTCTCCTTTGCCGTCAACGTCTTCACCGTACCCGCGAACGGCAAAATTTTCTACACCGTTTACTACATCCTCCACGCTGCTGCGATGGCGGGAATCAACAGCGGTGCAATCAACCTCATCTACGACTACGTGGATCACGAACACCGGGTCGGTGCGCTTGCTTTGCAGAGTACGCTCTCCGGCTTCACGGGATTCTTCACCACCCTCATCACCAGCCGTCTCGTGGATGCCATCCAGAAAAACGGCACGTTCCTCGGGATGCAGGTCTACGCACAGCAGGTCGTCTCCGCTATCGGCGTGATCGTGGTCATCGTCATCCTCGTCTACCTCAACACCGCATTCCGCGGGATGAAATCGAAAAAAGAATAACATGAAACGGGACTCCGCAGATCAAATCCGCAGAATCCCGTTTTTACTATGCATTTTCAATTACCTTATAGTCGTCCGCCTCGAAGCAGTAGAGATTGCCGTAGCTCCAGTTGTAGCTGCTGCCGTTGTGACGGTCGAACGTGAGCCAGAAATATCTGAGGCGCGTGCCCATTTTCACCGGAATCACCGTGCCCCATCCCCGGAAGCCGCCGTCGTTGTAGTCGCAGTGCAGCTTCTCAAAGGCATCGAACGTGCCCCATTTGTACACACGGTAGTCCGCGCGCTTGTTGAAATCGTTGCCGGTGACGAAATAAGTTTCGCCCTCGATTTTCACGAACGAGCCGCCGGTTTCCGCACCGCTGAGGGTATGTCCGACAAACCGGTAGCCGTCAAACGGATTCTCCGACTCAAAGAAGAAGTAGCGGTAGGAATTGCCCTCGGACGCAACCCGGCAGATGCACATTCTCCACAGTCCGCTCGCCGCGTCGTAGTAGAAATCCGGGTCCTCGTCCGCGCGTTTGCCGAGAAAGAGGGTGTCGGATGCGCCGTCCGGGAGTTTTTCCATCAGGGTAATGTCGATCACATTCACGCCGAAACGCACGTCCCCGTCGGCAATTGCGTGACCGCAGTAATGCCCGCGGCTGAACATGCAGACCCAGATGTACCACTGCTTCTTTTCGCGGTGATACAGAATCGACGCCGCCACGTCATTGCCCCAGAGATCGTCGCCGCTGTCGTAAAAGAGCGCACCGGTCAGCTCAAACTCGCACGTACCCGGAATCCACGAAACCACGCCCTGATACCCGCCGGCCTCCATGCGCACGGAAAGTGTCAGCCAGATTTTCCCCTGCTCGACCATGACTTCGCCGTTTTCGTACCGGATCGGACGGATATCTGCCTGCGAAATGCCGCTGTCGAGATAGAAGTGCACATCGGACACCGCTGCCGAATCCAGCGTGACCGCCGCAGTCGTACGGATGAACACGCGCCGGTATCCGGTGTCCTTGAAATTGTCCGCCGCGAAGGTGCAGAGGAAGGAGAGACCGTCCGGCTTGCGGAGATACACATCAAAATTGCCGCACCGTGCCGTCACGAGAAGCCCGAGTCCGGGTGCAAAGCGGATTCCGGCGGGATGTGTCTGCTCTTCCCCGTTCACGCAGTACGCGGTGAGTCCGTCGCGGGTCATTTTCAGACCGATTTCCGCCTTCGCCGTCGGGGATGTGAACGTGAATCCCGCGCAGCCGTTCAGCTTTTCGACAGTCATCTCATACGTCGCGTACGGGAAGTGCTGACCGAGAAGCCGCGTGATCTTTCCGGTTGTGTGCCAGCAGTGACTGCGGATTTCCTCGTAGGCGTCCGGTGCCTTGTCAAGAACCGGGTACATGTCGCCCCGCTTTGTTTCCTTCACAAAATCCTTGGTGAAGCTCATCTCGCCCAGCTTCAGGGTCAGATTTTTGTAGAAATTCACGGAAAACCGCCGTTTGAAGTCCATTTCGTGCAGTTTCATACTACCGCTCCTTTTCGCGTTTTTTTATTCTTAGGATACAGTATTTTCCACGGATTGTCAATAGTTTTTGTGGAATATCGCATATTCTATTGCAATTGTCACGAGAATCCGGTATAATACAATCAAAACCACAAAGGACGGTACAGCTATGATAATCCGACGCCTGAACGAAAACGAAAACGGCATTCTCGACGCCATCCAGACCATCGCGTACGGCGGCTCCTGCAACATCCGGGAAGCGGAAAAAGGCACGCTGAACGAGGAAGTCTGGGGCGCATTCGACGACGACGGCACCTGCATGGCAACGCTTTTCACACCCGAATTCGAAAGCTGGTACCACGGAAAGATCGTAAAATCCGTGGGCATCGGCGGGGTTGCGACACTTCCCGAATACAGACGCCGCGGTGCGGTACGCGAAATTTTTGCCGAAATCTTCCGTCAGGCACCCGAGCGCGGATGGACTGCCAGTTTCCTCTATCCCTTCTCCTTCGATTACTACCGCCAGTTCGGGTATGAAATGGTGTTCAAAAAGCACAGGATGGTCATCCCGATAAAGGCTCTCGCGAAGTTTGAGCGCAATTCCGATGTACGGCTCTACTCCTTCAAAAATCCCGAAATGAAGGCGGATATCCTCGCGGTTTACAACGAATTTTCAAAACAGCGCCGCATGATGTTCCGCCGGGATGAGGAAACCGGTGCGTACTCCGACGATCCGCATGCATCCCGCCGCTGGACGTACGTTCACTACGACGGCGACTCCGCTGACGCATTTGCGACGATCCGCCTTGAGGACAACGGGCTGACGATCCGCGAGATGTGCTATCTCTCCCCGGCTGCGCTGAAATCCATGTTCGGATTCCTGCGTTCGTTCGACGGTCAGGCTTCTGAAATCCGCTTCACCGATCTGTCCGACACGCGCGATCTTGACGCCGTCATCGGTGAGTTCGTCGACGCGGAATACTCCTCCGAAGCGAGCGGCATGGGACGGATTCTCCTGCTGGAAACCCTGCTGAAAGAGACGCAGTACCCTGCCGAACCCGGTCATTTCCGCCTGCGCTGTGACGACACGCTGGACTTCAACCGCGGCGTATGGGATGTCACCTACGGCGGCGGTGCGGTTCAGGTGCAGAAGCTCGGGTATGACAGCGAATACGACATTGCCGCGTCCGTGCAGTCCCTTGCCCGTCTGATTTTCTGCGGCGGATACACGGCATCCTCTGCGGCGTACCTGCCCGACGTCGATGTAAAACATGCGGACGACTTCTTCCGTGCGTTCACTGACGGCAGATGCTACGTCCTCGACCGGTTCTGATTCCGAAAAATTTATATAAATCACACAGGAGGCAACATGGAACTGAAGAAAACCTATCAGAATCCCGTCTGTCAGGGAGCGGACCCGTTCATTCTGCTTCACAACGGCAAGTACTACCACTACGCCACCAACGATCCCGACGGCTACCACGTTATGGAATCCGAGGATCTGGTGAACTGGGTTGACCGCGGCTACTGCTTCCACAAGGACAATGTGCAGGGCGACCGCTGGTTCTGGGCTCCGGAAATCAAGGAAAAGAACGGCAAATTCTACATGGTCTACTCCTCCGAGGAGCATCTGGGCGTTGCGGTTGCGGATTCTCCGCTCGGACCCTTCACGCAGGAGAAAAAGTGCTGGCTCAGCGAACGCAGCGGCATCGACGGCGACTTCTTCATTGACGACGACGGACAGGTCTACCTCTACTACGTCCGCTTCGATCACGGCAACGTCATCTACGGTACAAAGATGAGCGACGATATGCTGACAATGGATGAAGCCAACGAAGTCCGCCTGCTCGCCGCTGAGGAAGATTGGGAAACCATCATGGGACGCGTTGCGGAAGGCCCGTTCATGGTCAAGCACAACGGCAAGTACTACCTGACCTACTCCGCGAACGACTACCGCAGTGTGTACTACGCCATCGGCTACGCGGTATCGGACAGCCCGCTCGGTCCCTTCAAAAAGTACGCCGGCAACCCGATTCTCGTCAAGAACGACAACGTCAACGGCACCGGACACCACAGCTTCACGACCTCCAAGGACGGCAAAAACCTCATCTGCGTCTACCACATCCACAAGAGCCTGACCGAGGTTCACCCCAGAATGACCTGCGTGGATCCGGCAGAATTCATCCCCAACCCCGACGGCGGCGACGATATCCTCGTGATTCACGGCCCGACGACGGAAGAAACGGACGCAATCTACTAAAAAACAAAACAGAGTCTGGCAAAATCCGTCAGGCTCTGTTCTTTTGTTACAGGTTATTGATCCACGAAATCAGCTCATCAAATCCGCCCTGCGGGTAGCCGGAGATGTCGCGGTTCTCCTTGTTGAGGATGCAGTCGGTCAGAAGGAACACGTCCATTCCGAGCTGTGCCGCCGCCATGTCCTCGGTCACATCATTGCCGACCATGGCGCAGTCCGCGGGATCGAGATTCAGCTTTTCGCAGATTTCGCGGTAGTAGTCGGGATTCGGCTTGCAGTACCGGGAGTTGTCATAGGTCGTGATGCAGTCGAAATGCGCCGGTGTCAGTCCTGCCCAGCCGAGACGCGTTTCCGTGGCGACCATCGGGAAGATCGGATTGGTGGCGAGAACGCATTTCATCCCCTTTGCCCGGACCAGCTCCGCAGCTTCCTTTGCCTTGGAGGAAAATCCGCATGCCTGCTTTGCCGCG
>JAFTPW010000381.1:0-9101 GCA_017463075.1 Clostridia bacterium | reverse complement strand
TCATGAACGGTGTTTTTCTGCCGGATAAAGCACGAGTGCATCCTCATCCTGTCGGTAGATTCCGAGAAAAATCTCGCCGGCATTCCGGTATCCCTGTGACTTCATCTGCTTTTCCAGCCACTTCTCATCCCGACCCGCACGCGCCAGATTCTCACCCATGATGCGTCCGTCCATGATGACTTCCGTTCCGATGTGCGCCGGAGATACCATCAGATTCAGATCATACGGCGTGGCGGGACGCTTCTCCGCTTTCGGCAGAACGGACAGTTTCCCGTTGTGTTCAAAAACAGCCGTCTGGATTTCCTCGAGATCAAAGTATCCCTGCTCCCGGCAGAGAAGGAGGAATTCGGACAGATCCAGCTTGGCTTTTTTCAGATTCCCGCGGATGATTTTTCCGTTGTCCATGAGAATGGTGGGTGTGCCGTTGATGAACTTCCGTGACCGCGGAAACTTTGCTGTCAGCAGACCGAGCACGACGGATACGATTCCGTAAATGACCAGTGCGGTCAGGGATTTCCACGGTGATTCCAGATCGGTGGCAAGCTCGGCGGCGATGGATCCGATGGTGATGCCGCTGATGTAGTCGAAAAAGTCAAGCTGAGCTACCTGCTTGTGTCCCATGCATTTCGTGATGACAAACAGTGCTCCGGCAGACAGCAGTGCGGTGAGCGTGATTTTGAGAAACTCCATAACTTCCTCCGGAACCGGCGTTTTCTTCAGTTTTGCCGGAGATGGAGGAAATTATGCGGCTGATACATCACATGGAAGCGGCATCGGAAAAACAGGAATACAGCAAAGCGGCAGAGACGTAACAATCCCTGCCGCATTTTTTGATTCTGTCGGTGCTGCTTTTTCTCAATGTCCGGATCCCTGTACATATGCCGCAACGGCACGTCCGAAGGCTCTGCCAAGCTCCCGCATGGAGTCCTGCGAAACTTTGCCGCCGGTAACTCCGAAATACGGTGTTTCCGTTGTAACGGTCAGGAACATGCCCGGACGCTTCGCGAAATAGTTCTTGCTGTTGGGACTGGTTTCATCGTTCCATCTTTCGTTCGGTCCCACATCCCATTCGCCGGTGTACCGCAGCTCATTTCCGGCCGTTTCCCGCTTCAGAAGCTCACCGAACGCATCGGTTCTTTCTTCCATCGCCTCTGTACTGCGGCTGAAGAAAACATAGTCGTTGTTCTGCCCCATGAACCACGGCGAGTGGAAGTCGAAGGTGAAGACCAGATTGTTTTCCTTCTCAAACGCAATCAGTTTCCGGATCACTTCGTAGATGGGCGCATCCGTATAATCGCGGTTGTGATCGTGCGGACGCCGGTTCTTACCCTGATCCCCGTCCACGGTACCGTCGTAATCCACAAACGGAACTGCCAGCACGGAATATCCCTCCGGCAGACAGGTCAGCAGGGACTCCATGACGCCTTCCAGAACGTACGAACCCGTGGATTCGCATGCATGGTGCCGTGCGGTCAGCAGAATCCACCTGGAACCGGTACCGATGCGGCATGCGGGCAGATCCCTTCCCTTCACGGACTTGCAGAATACTTCCTGTACCAGACCGTGGTTTTCGCAGAACTCAGTAAACTGATCCGGGGTATAGATCATATCGTAGGCAAAATACACCTGCGTTTCGTCTTCTGCAAAGGTGTAGGTGAACCTGTCTCCCGAGCCGGATTCGCTCCAGTGCCAGTTTTTCCGGTCATGGCTGACAGCGGCACCGAATCTGCCCACACGACAGGGCGACGGAAATACGAAGGTGATCTCCCGTCCTTCAAAGCCCTGTGCACAGAACGCCCAGTAAAACCAGTCGCCCTCCGTATCGCGGATTTCTCTTTCCAGATATACGGTATCGCCGTCAATCCGGTCAAGTGTGATGTTTCCGGCGGTGAAATTCTGATGGATTTTCATTGCGTACCTCCTTATGCAGGCTCCGTTCAGGTTTCTTCAGGCTCCTTTTCGGCTTCGGCTGCCAGTTTCTCGAGCTGCTTCTTTACCATTTTCTCACTCGACTTGGTCTTTGATGCAAAGGTATCCGTACCGCTTTCGAAAATTGTCATATAAGCGTTATACGTGTTGTCCGGCATCGCGCTGAGTCCGATATCATATACCGCCGACTGGAAAATGATATCCAGCATTGCGGCAGAACCTTCATCCCTCGCATACTTGGATTTGAGAAGGGTTTCCTTATAGAGCGGAACCAGACCATCGTGGGAATCGCGGCAGAGTGCTTCCAGAATAATGCCGACATTCTTGTAGTTTTCCGGCTTCAGTGTGATCGGCAGACCGGCAATGGCACCACCGGAAGTCAGCGCATAGTACCGTTCCTGTTCTTCGGAATACTTGGGGAACGGAAGAATACCGATATCGCTTTCCATGTCACGGTAGTTGCTGACAGCCTTCATGGAAGTACCCTGGAACAGAAGCTGATTGTTGATGAACATCGTCTGGCTTTCAGTGGAACCGTTGTGAATGCCGTCAGCCACCTGCTTGAAGCGGTTATTTCCGCTGTGCTTGTTCAGAATATCGGACATTACGGTAAGCGCATATTCGTTTCCGGGAATTGCAAAATAGGGAGCGCCATTTTCGTCAAGATCGATATACTTGATGCCGGCACCGGTTACCAGAGAACCGAAATACAGCTTGATCGCACCTGCGGCACCGTAACGGTCGTCCATATCCATGTCGCCGTCGCCGTCAAGGTCGGAAATTGCCGCATCGGAAACGGTGAGCATCCTGTCCAGCGTCCACTTGCCGGCGGAAGTCAGGTCGTACAGATTTTCCGTCATCCCGAGATTGGCATACATATCCTTGTTGAACAGCAGAACGAAGCTGCGGGTATTTTGACCGAGCGTAAAATCGCCCGTTGCCGCATAAACCTTGCCGCCCGCGCTGAACGTCTGGGTTGCGTCCCAGCTCCAGTAGGGTGCTTCGAAATCCACGTAGGGCAGAACATCCCATGTCTGGAGATTGCCGCCCAGATAATTGTCAACCACACGTACGTCGTAGAGCATGACAACCTCTGCACCGGCATCCCCGGATTTCACCAAGTTTCCGAGTGACATTGTGGGGTCACGGTCCAGCTTTTCGGAAATCACACAGTCATACTGCGACATGACGCGGTTGTTCCGTTCGAACACTTCATCGTTCAGGGAGTCCCCGGTGAGCTCATCGGCTGTGAGAATGTTGACGGACCATGTCAGATAGGTATCATCGTAGTTGAAGAAACGGAACTCGAAGCCGTCCATGGATTCCTGAGGAAGCGGCTCATACGGCGGTTCTGTTTCTTCGGGGACAGTTTCGGCAGGCTGGGTCTCCGTCTGAGCGGCAGGTGTTGTTTCCTGTGCTTCCGTACCGGATGTCTCGGATGCTGCCGGACTGCCGCATCCGGATGCCAGAAGAAGCAGAGCAAGAATGAGACTTATCATTTTGAATCTGTTGTGTTTCATTGCGTACCTCCTGTATATTGTTTTTGTATATCAGATCAATTCCGCCTGAATTTCCGCTGCGGTGATTTCTCCCGGTGTCACGCCCTTCTTCACCGCAAGTGCCGCCGCGATACCGCATGCTTCACCGATTCCCACGCAGATCGGCATGACGCGGTAGTTGGAGTGAGCCATGTGGGTTCCGCTGATGTTCCGTCCGCTGAGAAGAAGTCCGTCCACGGTTTCGGGAAGGAGGCAGCGGTACGGAATCGTGTAGCCCTTCGGCTGTTTCCACTGATGCTGGACACCGGTTTTATCCAGTCCCGCACCGGTCAGGTTATGCACGTCAAAATTGAAATGCGCGCCGCGTACCACCCAGTCCTCAAACACTCTTGCGGTGAGGATATCGTCTTCGTTCAGGACGTATTCACCCTTGAAATGTCTCGTTTCGCGCACGCCCATCATGGAACCCGCGCTGATGATGTAGCAGTTTTCAAATCCCGGCACGAATTCTCTCAGATACGCCACAATCGCGGGCATCTGGGAACGGCAGACCAGCTCCGCACGGGTCAGATCCTCCGCAAGCGTTCCGTCGATCTCCGTGCAGTTGGTCATATTGCAGGTCACAACTCCGGGCAGTGTCGTCCGGTAAACGAGAATATGCCCCGCGGGATACGGGATGTGCTCCTTTGCAAGTGCCTGCAATTCTCCTTTCGGCGTCTGATAGGTCGATTCAAACGAGCCGAGGAAAACTGCACGGGACGTATCCACACCGCCGACCTTGAACATCAGCGTGCACGGCTGCATCTTCCCGTCGGATTCCCTGCCCTTGTAGTACGGTACACCTGCAAACGCCGCGACATCTCCGTCCCCGGTACCGTCAACGATCACTTTTGCTTTGAATACACGCCGTCCGCTCTTGCTCTCGGTGATGACGCCCGTAATGCGCTTTCCGTCCATGATTACGCCGCAGACAAAGGTGTACAGAAGCACCGTCACACCGGCATCGCGTAGCATATCGAGATACACCGATTTGAGGTTTTCCGGATCAATCGTGGGGACAATCTTCCCTTTCTGCGCGCCTTCGTTCCGGTCAGCCATTGCCTGAAGGAGCTCGGTGTAGAATTTTGACGAAACCGTGCCCGTGAAGTGGCTCATCAGCCCGGAAGTGGAAATTCCGCCGACGGTGTTGTTCCACTCCAGCAGAAGTACCTTCGCACCGCGCCGTCCGGCATTGATTGCGGCAGATACCCCGGCAGGACCCGATCCGGCTACGATGACGTCATACGCACCCGCAACGGGCAGCTGTTTTTCTTTTTCACAGTAAAAATCCATAAATCCTCCGTTTCTCATAAAAAAGACTTGCATTTTTCTGTAAACAGTATATAATAAAATCAGGATTCAGTAAATGTCAATTCTGTTATTTCATTTGTCAGAAATGACCCGGAGACGATTATGAATATTGAAAAAGAAATCGAAAAGAGAAAGCAGTGCCTGTTCCGGAACCGTTATCGGTGCGGAATCGGGACGGCACTGACGACGCATGTGTTCAACAACGACATCCAGAATCACGATTTTGTCATCAGCTGGATGCTCCGCTGTCACGGTACCATGCAGGAACAGGGCAAAACCTATGAAATTCACGACGAATGCCTGACGATGCGCCGTCCGGACCGGGAGTACCACATGGAAATCCCCGCGACCGACGGACTCCGGCTGTACATGAACTTCCCGCAGCAGGTCTATCCCACGCTTCTGTGGATGATGCCGGAGCTGGAAACCATGGAGCCCGTTCAGAGCCAGCCGTGGAACGACGGACTCATCCGTGAGTTCTTTGCAATATATGATCGGATCGAATCCCTTTCCTCCACCGAAATCTATACCGTTTTTCCGCAGATCATCCAGTACATCCTGCGGGTCACCGGCATCCAGACCATGCGCGCCGCCAATCCCCTGAGACAGGCAAAGCTCCTTCTCGAGGAAAACAATACCATGCCGCTGACGGATATCGCTGCCAGATGCGGCATGAATTACAACACATTCCGCCGGAAATTCACGGAGCATTATGAAGTCTCGCCGCATCAGTACCGCATCCGCTACCGGATCGAGCTGGCGAAAAATCTGCTGGAATCCGGTCTTTCCGTCAAAAACACCGCCGAACAGCTCGGATATCCGGACATTTACTCCTTCACGCATCAGTTCACCGCGCTGACCGGTATGCCGCCGTCCGCATATTCCCGCGCATGATTTTTTCACCTGACAATACGGATGAACCGTGATACAACCGAGGATATCGATATGAAATACAACATCAGCAAAGAATTCTTCCCTTATTCACTCTTCACACCGCCGATCCGGAACGCAGAGATTGCCGGATGGATGGGCTCGAAAATGAAGCCGCCGCGATGGGTGCAGAAGAACCGCAGCCGTGAGGTTTCCGTCACATCCGAGCGCATCAGGAGCTATGACGGCAGCGAAATTCCAGTCTTCGTCATCTCTCCACGCGGGCTTGCGGTGACGTCTCCCTGTCTTGTTTACTACCACGGCGGCGGATTTTTCTTCGAGGGTGCTCCTTATCACTACAAGCTCGCAAAACGGTATGCCCTTGCATGTAACTGCCGCGTGATCTTCGTGCAGTACCGGCTCGCTCCGAAACATCCGCATCCGATCCCTGTCCGTGACTGTTATGCGGCTCTGCGGTGGACATTTGAGAACGCGGAACGGCTGAAGATTGATCGGGAAAAAATCGCCGTCGGCGGTGACAGTGCAGGCGGAGCTCTTGCGGCGGGAGTCTGTCAGATGGCACGGGACAGCGGAACGGATATGCCGCTCTTTCAGCTTCTCATCTATCCCGTGACGGATCGCAGAATGCATTATGACTCCTGCCGTACGTTCACTGACACGCCCATGTGGAATGCAAAACTCTCGGTCAAAATGTGGCAGGGATACGTGCAGAAAGAAAACACCGCCGATCTTGCCTATGCCTCACCGATGGAAGCGGAGCGTTTTGACAGTCTTCCCGCGGCTTATATCGAGAGTGCCGAATTTGACTGCCTGCATGACGAAGGAATCGCATATGCGGTCGCGCTGGAAAATGCAGGAGTCGATGTGACACGGAACGAAACCAAAGGCACAATGCACGGCTTTGACATTGCCGAAAAAGCTCCGACCACGCAGGCGGCAGTCAAAGCACGAATTGAATTTATGAAACGGCATTTCGGCGGATTCTGACGGATCCATCGCCGGTTCACTGCTTTATTGACTTTGCGCGGCACGTATGCTATACTGGAATCACATGAAAGCCCTGCGTCGGAGGTTGTTATGGACATCAAATCTCTCAGAAAACTTACAACAGAACAGCGCAATCCACGCTCAGCGGAAATCGACAAAGCCGACTCTGCCGGGATCGCGCGGATCATCAACGAAGAAGACAAAACCGTTGCCCCTGCAATCGAAAAGGAACTTGACAGAATCGCTCCGCTGATCGATGCTGCCGCAGAAGCACTGGCATCCGGCGGGCGGATTGTCTACATCGGAGCCGGTACCTCCGGAAGACTCGGTGTCCTCGATGCCGCGGAATGCCGTCCCACATACGGTGTGGATGACAACACCATCATCGGACTGATTGCGGGCGGCAGGAGTGCGATGTTCTCCGCCGTTGAGGGAGCGGAAGATTCCCTGACCCTTGCGGAAGAAGAACTCCGTGCCGTTGATTTTTCGAAAAAAGACCTTCTCATCGGCATTGCCTCATCCGGACGGACTCCCTACGTCATCGGCGCACTGAAGTATGCGCGCTCGCTCGGTGCCGTCACAGGTTCCGTTTCCTGCGTTCCCGATGCCGCGATCTCCTCGCTTGCCGATTATCCCGTTGAAATCGTCACCGGTGCGGAAGTCATCACCGGATCCACACGGATGAAAGCGGGAAGTGCCCAGAAAATGGTTCTCAACATGATTTCCACCGGGGCGATGATCCGGAACGGAAAAGTCATAGGCAATCTCATGGTGGATGTGCAGGCGACGAACGACAAACTGCGTACACGCGCACTGCGGATCGTGATGGAATGCGCCGAAACCGATGAAGAAACTGCGGCTGAGGCTCTCAGAAAAGCCGGCGGCAGTGCCAAAAAAGCGATTCTCAGCCTGATATCAGAAAATGCATAACCGGAGTACATCATGAAAACCATTATATCGGTCGATGCCGGCGGAACCAAAACCCGTGCCGTTCTGCTTGACGAAGCACTGACGGTTCACGCCGAAACTGTAAAAGGATGCGGAAATCTCGCCATCGATTATCCTTCCGCGCAGAACCATATCCTCTCAGCCGTCTCGGAAATCCTGTGTGCCTCACCTCACAAACCATCGGCAGTCATCATCGGTGCCGCCGGTGTATCTGCGGAAGGTGTTTCCGAACGGCTGAAAACAGCACTGGAAAACCGGTTCCGACTGCCGGTGCATGTGACCTCCGACGGGATTCTCGCGCTGTATTCCGCTCTCGGTGAACAGGACGGAATGACTGTCGTATCCGGCACCGGGTCGATCCTCCTTGCCAAAAAGGGTACCGAGATTCATCGTGTCGGCGGATGGGGCCATCTCCTCGGCGAAAAAGGCAGTGCCGCATCCATCGGATATGCCATGCTTGTTTATATCTGTGGGTGCCGGGATCAGGGTGTCCCCGATGAAGAAGCAGAAACCGCCGCATACCACGAACTCGGCGTCTCCTCCTTCGGCGAAATGATTTCGTTTGTCTATTCCCGTCCGAAAAGCGACATTGCCCGTCTTGCATCCGCAGAAAACACACTCGCGCTCTCCGGAAACTCAGGTGCCGGATCAAGACTACGAAGTGCGGCGGCGGAATTGTCTGCATGCACCGCGGAGCTGTATCACCGCCTCGGATTCCGGGATGAAACGATTTCCCTCTCCGGCGGATGCATCCGTCACATCAGCGTTTTTCGGGAGGAATTCCTGCGTCTTCTCGCGTCGGACCTTCCGTCAGCGAAACTATCTGACAACGACGCGGATCCCGTATGCGGCGGGGTTGCGATCTGGCGTCAGCTGAATCTATGAGGATGAATTTTATGTTTGAAAAAACGCTTGCACTTATCAGAAGCGGAATCGGTACGGGATATCCCTGTGCAGCTTTCGCAATCGGTCGGGGCTATGACGTATATCTGCGCGAATTCTGCGGAAAACGTCAGCTTCAGCCGTGTGAATTGGATCTGACCGAAGACACGCTCTTTGATCTGGCGTCTCTCTCGAAGCTGGTTTCCACCACAATGGTCGCGCTGAAATTCCTTGAGGAAGGAAAACTCGCCCTGCGGGATCCGCTCGGAATGTACATCGGGAATACCGGCAATTTCGCCGACTGCGATATCCTGCACCTGATGACGCATACTTCGGGACTGACGCCGCATCTTCCGCTGTACCGGATGACCCACGAAAACGGCGGCGTGACCGGAACGATTCTCTCATCCGCTCCGCTGTCAAAGCCTGGCGAGGAAGTGCATTACTCCTGCATGGGCTACATGATTCTGAAGGAAATTCTCGAAAAGATCGGCGGTGACTCCCTCGATGTGCTGGCGATGAAATACGTTTTCGATCCGCTCGAAATGAAGACCGCCTGTTATAATCCCGCGCTCAGCCACCCTTCCCTTCCGACTGCGGCAACCGAATACCGCG
>JAFTPW010000038.1:0-3888 GCA_017463075.1 Clostridia bacterium | reverse complement strand
GAATTTGACCAATTGCGGGCAGGGAATGGGAAAGTGCTGAAATAATAATCCAAAAAAACCGAAGAAATTTTGCAAAAACTGTTGACAAATCCATTTTGCGGTGCTATAATACAACACATCAACCGAATAAAAACACAAAAGACTATGACGAAGACTGATTTCAGTCATACACCAGTACAGAGAGTCCGCGGCGGTGGAATGCGGATATGGCAGACGGAAATCATATCACTTCCGAGTCGGGAAAGGAAAGGCGGAAACGCTGAGTAATGATTCCCCGTACGTGCAGCGTAATCGCACAGGGCTTGTCTGAGCCTGCTGAGCGGCATACTTGGTATGCAATTTGAGTGGTACCGCGAATTTGAATTTCAAGTTCGTCTCAAAGAAAAATTGAGACGGACTTTTTTATTGGTTCAATTGTCCGTCTTCCACAATAATATGATTTTACGGAGGAACCTGTTATGATGGAAAATATCATCGAGAAAGTTGCGGCGCGTGTTCGCGAAACCCGACTGACCTGTGAAATTTCCGAAGAAGAAATGGCGCAATGTACCGGTGTAACTCTGGAGCAGTACAGAGACTACGAAGCCGGCAAGAACGACTTTACCTTTACCTTCATTTATAAATGTGCAGCCCGTTTCGGCGTAGACACCACCGACCTTCTCAAGGGTGAAAGCCCTACACTGAATGAGTACACCGTTACCCGTGCAGGCGAAGGTCTCCCGATTGCCCGCCGCGAAGGCTTCCAGTACTACAATCTTGCTCCGATGTTCAAGAACAAGATCGTGGAACCGTTCTACACCGTTGCGAAGTACAATCCCGAAGAACGCGCCCAGCAGATGAAGATGAGCCAGCACGAAGGTCAGGAGTACGACTACATCCTCTCCGGCAAGCTGCTCGTTTCCGTTGACGGTCACACCGAAATCCTCGGCCCCGGCGACTCCATCTACTACAACTCCGCAAAGCCCCACGCGAACATTGCGTACGAAGGCGACTGCGAATTCCTCGCGCTCATCATCTCCAACGGGGAAGCCGCATATGACACCAAGAACGTTCAGACCGAAGACACCGTCAAGCCCGTCGATCTGCAGAACGTGCTCTCTCCGCTTCCCGAAAATCCCGTTGCCGCTAACTTCATCGAATGCACCGAGGAAGACGGCAAGCTGAAGAAGATCGCCTTCAAGAACGAAGATAAATACAACTTCGCATACGACACCGTGGACGCCATTGCCGCAAAGGATCCCGACAAGGTGGCGCTCCTCCATCTCGACGTCAACAAGAACGAACGCCGCTTTACCTACAAGGATATCTCCCTCCTTTCCAATCAGGCGGCGAACTACTTCGATTTCCTCGGAATCGGTCACGGCGACACCGTCATGCTCGTTCTCAAGCGTCACTGGCAGTTCTGGATCGCATCCATCGCGCTGCATAAGCTCGGTGCTGTGGCAATTCCCGCGACCCACATGCTCGTGGAACACGACTTCGACTACCGCTACAAGGCGGCAAACGTAAAGGCAGTCATCTGTACCGCCGACGGTGACACCGCAATGCACGCGGAAAACGCCGAAAAGAACGTTCCCCAGGATATCATCAAGATCATCGCAAACGGAACCCGTCCCGGCTGGCATTCTTTCGACCGTGAATTCAAGATGTTCACCAACGAATTCGAACGCCGTGAAAATGCATGCGGCAGTGAAACCATGTACATGCTCTTCACCTCCGGCACCACCGGTTATCCGAAGATCGCCGCACACAGCTACAAGTACGCGCTCGGTCACTACATCACCGCAAGATACTGGCACAACGCTGACCCGAACGGCATCCACTTCACCATCTCCGATACCGGCTGGGGCAAGGCTCTCTGGGGCAAGCTCTATGGTCAGTGGCTCTGCGAAAGCTGCGTATTTGCGTATGACTTCGACAAGTTCGACGCGGCCGACATCCTCCCGCTGTTCAAGAAATACAACATCACAACCTTCTGCGCACCGCCGACCATGTTCCGCTTCTTCATCAAGGCGGGCATCGAAAACTACGATCTGTCCTCCCTCAAGCACTGCACCATCGCAGGTGAGGCACTGAACCCCGAAGTATTCCACAAGTTCAAGGAATACACCGGACTCTCCCTCATGGAAGGCTTCGGTCAGACGGAAACCACCCTCGTCATCGGCAACTATGTCGGCGACACTCCCAAGCCCGGTTCCATGGGTAAGCCGTCTCCTATGTACGATGTCGATATCATCACACCCGAAGGCAAGTCCTGCGAAGTCGGTGAAACCGGAGAAATCGTCATCAGCACCAAGAACGGCATTCCCGCAGGTCTCTTCAAGGGCTACTACCTCAACGAAGAAGCAACCAAGGAAGCATGGCACGACGGTTACTACCACACCGGTGACACCGCATGGCGCGACGAAGACGGCTACTTCTGGTACGTCGGTCGTGTGGATGACGTTATCAAGTCTTCCGGCTACCGCATCGGTCCCTTCGAAATCGAATCCGTCATCATGGAACTGCCCTACGTACTCGAATGTGCGATCACCGGCGTACCGGATCCCATCAGAGGTCAGGTTGTCAAGGCGACCATCGTTCTCGTCAAGGGAACGGAAGGCACGGACGAGCTGAAGAAGCAGATCCAGACCTACGTCAAGGAACACACCGCGCCCTACAAGTATCCCAGAATCGTGGACTTTGTGGATGAACTCCCGAAGACCATCAGTGGCAAGATCCGCCGTGTCGAACTGAGAGCAAAGGACAGCGCAAAGTAATCTCAGAATCAAACAAGGACGACTTTCATCACAGTGAAAAAAGTCGTCCTTTTCTTTATGAAAAAATGCCGTATGCGGTTGAAATTACAGCGGGGTTATAGTATAATATGATATGATAAGATTCAAAAGTGAGGTATGTCATGAGAATTGTATTCTTTGATCTGGATACTCTCCGTCCCGACCATCTCGGCTGTTACGGGTATTTCAGAAACACCTCTCCCAATATCGACTCCATCGCGGCACAAGGCGTGCGTTTCGAGAATTATTACTGCTCCGACGCGCCGTGCCTGCCTTCCAGAAGCGCGCTTTCCTCCGGTCTGTTCGGCATTCACAATGGTGCTGTCGGACATGGCGGAACCGCGGGCGACCAGACACTTCAGGGCAGGGACAGAGGCTTCCGCAGCCGGTTTTCCCGCACCAATCTGTTCCAGCAGTTCCGGAACGCCGGGCTTCACACCGTCAGCATCTCCACATTCGCCGAGAGACATACCTCCTACTGGTACTACGGCGGCTTCAACGAGATGTACAACGTCGGTATGGGCGGCGGTGAACGTGCGGATCAGGTGTCACCCATCGCCATCGACTGGATCAGGCGCAACGGTAAAACCGACAACTGGTTCCTGCACATCAACATGTGGGACCCGCATACGGCATACCGCACACCTGAGGAATTCGGCAACCCCTTTGAAGGCGACGACTTCTTCGATCACACGTGGATGACGCAGGAAATCATCGACGAGCAGCGGAAGGAAGCGTCACCGCATGGTGTGAGAGAAATCGGCATGTACGACAACACACCGTGGCCCGAATATCCGCGTCAGCCGATGGAAATCTTCGACATGAACGACTACCGCAGGCTCATGGACGGCTACGACTGCGGCATCGCGTACATGGACATGCACATCGGGTACATCCTCGACGCACTCAGGGAACAGGGCGTGTATGACGACGTTTCGTTCATCATCACATCCGACCACGGCGAGAACATCGGGGAACTGAACAGCTACGCCGAGCATTCGACCGCTGACCACATCACCTGCCGGATTCCGATGATTATCAAGTGGAACGGCGGGCAGAAGGGAATCGCGGACGACACGCTCCGATACAACATCGACCTTGCTCCCACGGT
>JAFTPW010000380.1:0-7350 GCA_017463075.1 Clostridia bacterium | reverse complement strand
TTAGCATAAGCATAATAGACGCTGACGCTTAGCATTGTTTCAGAACTCATTGATATCTGTGAAGGCGACACGGTTCCATTCTAGGAAGATTTTTTACCTTTCTTCCTTGTCCATCTTGGTATCGACTTCGGGACGGAGGGTTTCATGCCGCAGAACCAGCAGACGGTTGGACGACATGCATGTATCCACGGTCAGGTCGGAATAATAGTCCAGACAGAAGCTGTCCACGTATTTGCAGACGGCTGCGTCGGCGAGCTTGCCGTAGTCTTCCAGTTTTTTTGATTTCTTGAGGTGAGGGATGGATTTGGGGTCGCCTTCGACGCGGTGAATGGTGCGCGTTTCCTTTTCGTAGATCAGCCAGCTTTCACCGTAGTTGTTGTCAAAGCCCAGGTCCATGCGAACCGCTGCTGTCATTTTTTCGGGTGACAAACCCTGAGCCCGGAGAGCCGCAGCAGCTGCTTCTGTAAAATGGTCAAGGGGAAGCATAATAGTCACATGCCTTTCTCTGAATTTTTCCGTTTCTGCGCGGAGGGAACGGAACATGTCGGGGTCGGCGCGCACAGGGATGCAATATAAATAATAATGTAAAAAATTTACGTTTTCCCTATACACACGGACGCGCTTTTGTGTTATAATTCATGATGAGCGTTTGTGCTTCATACGGACTGCCTGTTTTCCTCCGCATCAGAGGGAGGGCATAGGAATCCATATAGTCACTTAATGATATCCTTTTATGAATGGATTTGCAATAGTTTTTGGAGAAAAAGAATAATTTCGGCAAAATCAATAAACAGATATCGGTTTTAACGAGGTTGATATGTTCAAAAAGAAGAATGCCTGGACAAAGAGCAAAAATCCGAACAGCAAACGGTATAAAAACGATCTTGCGAATTATCTGGACGGACGTGCGATCAAATGCGTCACGGAGCGCATCGACGGCATCGAGGAAGTGGTCGGCAAAAGCGGCGCGATCATCAAAAAAGAAGACGAGCTGATTGTCTATTCCAGTCAGGACGTGCTCCTGCGGACGAAAATCGAAGACCTGTACGCGTGGGAGCTGCTGTCCCTCGAAGGCGTTGTCATCACGGCACACGACCTCGAGCACGGCGGCGAAGAGAGAACCGTCATCGCGTTTTACAGCTACTGGAGACAGCTTGAAGACTGATGGAAATCCGCATTGACAACAACTACGAGGGCAGACTGATCCGGGACGTTCTGAAAAACGAGCTCGGATACTCGGCAACCCTGATAAAAAAGCTGAAATTCTCCGAAAACGGCATCCTCGTCAACGGACAGTGGGTCACGGTGCGGTATGAGCTGAAGCACGGCGATGTTCTCACCCTTTCCGTGGAAGACAAGCCGGAGGACGTCAGCCCGTACATCATTCCCGCAGCGCTCGATCTGCCGGTGATCTACGAGGATGAATGGGTGACCGCGGTGAACAAGCCGTACAATATGCCGTCCCATCCGTCGCTCGGGCATCAGCTTGACACGGTCGCGAACGCACTGGCATACCGGTATTCGGACAGAACCTACGTCTTCCGCCCCGTCAACCGTCTCGACCGCGATACCAGCGGATGCATGCTCACGTCGAACACGAAGGATGCGTCCTATAAAATGTACACCGCGATGGTGGCGGGACGGATTCACAAAACCTATCTCGCAGTCCTCGACGGCATCCCGGAAAAGCGCGAAGGTCTGATCGAATCATACATGCACCGCAGACCGGACAGCATCATTGAGCGCGAGGAATGTGACAAATCTCTGCCCGACGCGAAGCATGCGTTGAGTGCGTACCGGGTGCTCTCGGACAACGGCGTGCAGTGTCTCTGTGCCGCGTCTCCACTCACCGGACGGACGCATCAGCTCAGACTGCATTTCCGCGGCATCGGCTGTCCCGTCACGGGGGATTCCCTCTACGGAGCGGCGTCGGAGCACATCGCGCGGCATGCACTGCATTCATGGCGGACCGTGTTCCCGCATCCTGTCACAGGTGAGCGGATCACCGCGGAGGCACCTCTTCCGGAGGATATCGCGCATCTGACCCGCACGCTCGGACTGCAGCTGACGCCGGAGATGCATGCCGATCTGTCGGATTACTGGAATATAAAGGATATATAAATAAAATGGTAGGAATTTATCGAAAAATCACGCGCCTGATCCCGCCGTTCTCGCTGTTTCTCTTCATCACAGCACTGGCGGCACTGGGCGTTCACATCGGAGCCATCGCAAATCCCGCCTTTGCCGACCGGTTCAACGGGACCGTTTCGCAGGCACTTCGCTCGGTGACGGCGCATCTGACGGGAATCCTCCCGTTCTCGCTCGCGGAATTCATCGTCATGGCGTCCCCGGTGATCCTCGCGGTCATCATCGCCGTCTGCCTGAGAAAAGCGTCCCGCGGAACAAGATTCGCATGGCGGTGCGTGATCGGACTTCTCTCGGTCTGCGCCGGACTTTACGCCATGTTCGTGTTCCACTTCGGCGTCGGCTACCGGACAACGTCACTGGACGCGAAGCTCGGACTGGACCGGCAGAAGGTCACGGCAGAGGAGCTTTACGAAACGGCGAAGATTGTGGCGGAAAAGCTGAACGAACTGGCAGACGAGATCATCCTGATCGAGAGCGACGGCTCGGTGCGTCCGTATTCGCATGATACAGCGGTGGATCTGTGCGTGGATTCCTATGCGGCGCTCGCGGAAACGTACGATTTCATCCCGAAGCTGGACGTGCCCGTGAAGCAGATTGTGCTCTCGGACTACATGACCTACACGCACATCTCCGGGGTCTACACGTTCTTCACAGGGGAAGCGAATCTGAACACGAACTATCCCGACTACGTCAATGTCTACACAACGGCGCACGAAATGGCACACCAGCGCGGAATCGCCCGGGAAAACGAGGCAAACTTCATCGCGTATCTCGTGTGCATCGCCTCGGACGACCCGTATATGCAGTACGCGGGTTACCTGAGCATGTTCGACTACCTCGCAAGCCCGCTCTACACGGCGTCGAAGGATTACTACCTCGATGTGATGACGAATCTGAGCCCCCGTGCGCGGTATGACCGTCAGTGTTACAGCGAATTTTTTGACAAATACCGTGACAACGCGGCGGCGGACGTCAGCGACACGGTGAACAACACCTACCTCGTGCTCCAGGGCATGCAGGAAGGCGCAAAAAGCTACGGCATGGTCGTCGATCTCGCGGTCGCGTACCATCTCGGCAATGCAGAATGAATCTGATTTTACGGAAGGAGGGCGGATGTGAAAAAAATACTGGCAATTCTTCTGGCAGTGCTGATGTGCGCGCCGGTAGTTTGTGCGGCTGAGATTCCGACCCTGTTTCACAACGATGACGCATGGTACAAGGACGGTGTGTCGCCGATGCTCGAGCGGGAAGGGAAGCGCTACATCCCGGCGGATATTTTCACAATGTTCGACTACATGTCGGTCACCACACCCACTTCTGATAACCTGCTGATTCACAACACGGAGACCGGGCAGTATGTGTCCCTCCTGTTCATGCAGCAGAGTGCGCTGATCAACGGCGAGCTGTACGAAAACATCGGACTGTTCCGCGACGGCGGCGTTTACTATGTCGAAGCGGACGCGGTGCTGGAAGGTCTCGGCTTCATGACGCGGCTCTACATCTGCGAGGACGGCTCCGTTTCCATGCAGATCTGCGACGCGGGCGTCATCAGCGAAACGTTCACGGAGCTTGTGAAATCCTATCTTCCCGAGGAGGAAACCGGGGACGACTACACCGATGAGGAAATCCCGGAGAACACGGATGACGGCGCGGCTCTGATCTATCTCTTCTGCGCGGAACCGGATCCGGCGTCGGAATTCACGGCACTGGAAGCGCTGGAAGACGGGCGGCTCGATTACACAATCTTCCTCGACGGGGAAAACGACGGCCGCAATGTGATCCGGTACTCGGTCGGACAGCTGTGCGGACTGCTTCTTCCGGAGACGGAGGACGCGATGGCACGGCTCGGGAAAATCAACGAAGAATTTCTGAAAATCACCCGCCGGCGCGTCAGCCTGATTCTCTCCTCCGGGGATGAGGAAACGGATGAATCGCTGCGGAGTGCGGGATACTGCCCCGTGAAGCCGGATTTTAAAGTCAACGGCAGCTCGGATCCCGAAAGCCTGATCTGGGAAATCAAATCCCTTGCCGATGAAAAGGGATCCTGCACCCTCTGGCTCGAGGACTGCTGGAACACGGTTGAAATTGCCCGCATGATTGCGGAGCTTGACGAAGAACAATACAGAACAGCGAATTTCGCAGACCCGGCGCCGGACAGAAGTGCACCCGCCGGACAATGAGAAATGAGGTACGATATGGATACGAAAAAGACAATCCTCGTTGTGGAGGATGAAAAAAATATCGCGCAGGTTCTTGCGTACAACATCAAAAAGAAGGGCTACGACTGCCTCATCGCGTACGACGGAGAAGCCGGGCTGAAAATGGCACTGGAGGAAAACGTGGATCTGGTGCTGCTCGACATCATGCTGCCGAAGATGAACGGCTTCGAGGTCTGCGAAAACATCCGCTACCGGAGTCAGGTGCCGGTCATTTTCCTCACCGCGCGCGAAGAGCAGAAGGACAAAATCCTCGGACTGGAAACCGGTGCGGACGACTACGTGACCAAGCCCTTCTCCTTCCCGGAGCTCCTTCTCCGGATCGAAGCGAACATCCGCCGCGCGTCGGGTGAGGTTGTGCGTGCGAGAAAAGCCGAAGCGGAATCGAGAAAAATTACCGTCGGCGAGCTTGAGATCGACACCGAGCACTACTCCATCACCAAGGGCGGCGAGGAGCTTGAGCTTTCCAAGAAGGACTACGATTTCATCCTCTTCCTTGCCGAAAACCTCGGAAATGCGTATTCGCGCGAGGAACTGCTCGAGAAAATCTGGGGCTACGACGACTACTACGGCGATATCCGCACCGTGGACGTGACCGTGAGCCGCATCCGCAAGAAAATCGAGAGCGACCCGGCAAAACCGGAATATCTGATGACCAAACGCGGCGTCGGCTACTATCTTTGCAGGAGATGATGATTTTTCATGCTGAAAAGTCTGTACTTTAAGATTGTTCTCATACTGCTGATTTTCATTCTGGCGGTCATGTGCGCGGTCGGTGCGATCCTCATGAACGGGGTCACCTCGTTCTACGTGGAGGATTTCTACGGGCAGATGACGGAATGCTTCGATGAGCGGGGACTTCTGATGCTCGAGCTGAAGCAGGCGTCGGACAGCGAAAATCCTCCGGCGGCAATGAAGCAGGTTCTCGCCTCCTACGGCAGTGTGCTCGGCATTGATGCCTACCGGAACTACTACGTCCTCAATCTGGACGGGGAAATGCTCGCCGGCTCCGACGTGGCACTGGGCTCATCCCTCATCGTCACGCCGAATATGCTCTCCGCGATTTCCGGAAACGGCGAAAACACCGGCTCCGTGAGTATGGAATACTCCGACTGGGCGGTGCGCTTCCCGATTACGGTTGCGGGAGAGGCGAGTGAGGACTGCATCATTTACATCAAGGACTCCCTCGAGGAAATGCGGCAGCTGAACACGATGCTTCTGACGATCGTCATGCAGGCAATGCTCATCGGCGTGCTGATTGCGGTGCTGCTGTCGTTCTTCCTTGCGAAGTCCATTTCCGCGCCGCTTCAGACCATGACCTATGGTACCCAGCTCGTCGCGTCCGGTGAATTCTCCCACGAAATCGAGGTGCGTTCCGCGGACGAAATCGGCGTGCTTGCGGAAAACTTCAACTACATGAGAGAGCGTCTGCGCGACACGATCGAGGGAGTGGACGGCGAACGCGAAAAGCTCGACATCATGCTCTCGTGTATGCGGGACGCGGTGCTTGCCTTCACATCCGACGGAAGGGTCCTGCATCAGAACGCCAGCGCTGCGGATCTGTTCGGGGATGAATTCGGTCTGGAAACGAAGGAAAAACTGAATCTGGAAACCTGTCTGGAGCTTCTGGATATCCCGCTCGAGATCGACGGCGCGAAATACCGCCTGTCCACGAACGATGCGGCAGCGGAAACGACCGGCGACGGCTACATGTTCCACGACCGCATTTTCCACGGCCGCGTGTACGACGTCAGCTTCGCGGGAATCCGATACAACGACGGTCAGAAGCAGGCGAAGGGATGCGTCATCATCATCCACGACGTGACCGCGCGGTACGAGCTTGACGAAAGCCGCCGTGAATTTGTCGCGAACGTGTCGCATGAGCTGAGAACGCCGCTGACGTCGATCCGCTTTGCGACGGAGACGGTGCGCACGGACGACGAAATGGACCGCGAAACGCAGGAATACTTCCTCGACATGGTTCTGACCGAGAGCGACCGCATGACGCGCATTGTGTCCGACCTGCTCATCCTCTCGCGCCTTGACAACAAGAGAACCCAGTGGAATATTGAAGAATTCGATTTCCGCCAGTCCGTACGCCGCCTCTGCGAAGTCATGCGGAGCGATCTTGAGGCACACGGACACAAAATCACCTTCGGCAGTGACAGAGAGCTGCCCATGATTACCGCCGACCGTCAGCGCATCGAGCAGGTCGTCATCAACATCATGTCAAACGCAATCAAATACACCCCCGAAGGCGGTCACATCGACATCCGCCTGACCCGATCCCGCAGCGGCGACAGGGTTCTTCTGCGCGTCACGGACAACGGCGTCGGCATCCCCGAGGAGGATATGGCGCACCTGTTCGAGCGTTTCTACCGGGTTGAAAAATCCAGAACGCAGGACGCGGGCGGCACAGGTCTCGGACTTGCCATCGCCAAGGAGATCACCGAAGCCCACGGCGGCAGAATCTCCGTCGAGAGTGAACCCGGCGTCGGCACATCCGTTGCGCTGGAGCTCCCGGTGAAATGCCGGCTCGAAACGGGGAAGAAAGAGTAAATACACAGGAGCATCCCATGAAGAAGAACGGCACAAAAAAGAATACCGGCATCCCTGCCATGATCGTGACGGCGGTTCTTTTCGCTGTGCTTCTTCTGCTCACGGGTGCTCTGACCACGGTGTTCCTCGCAACATCCGCCGAGGTGGATACCTTCGATCTCGCGCAGGTCACATCGGGACGGGACGACGGG
Organism: Clostridia bacterium; assembly: GCA_017463075.1. Lineage (GTDB taxonomy): Bacteria > Bacillota > Clostridia > Oscillospirales > CAG-272 > UMGS1696. The sequence goes on along the minus strand of JAFTPW010000380.1, from coordinate 236 downwards.
GACATTGACATCACCGGATACTTCCTGCCGGAGTTTGCCGGGATCACATCGGGCGGCGAGAGATGGGGCATTTCGGCTTCGGCGAACATTGTCGGAGAGCTCTTCCGTCTTGCGTCCCCGGCAATCACGGAAATTCTGACGCCGGAATGCCTCGCCGGTGAGATTGACACAGCCGAATGGACGGCACTGGCGGAGGAAAAGTACTCCGTTTACCTCAGATTCCACGAACGCACGCC
>JAFTPW010000379.1:0-5680 GCA_017463075.1 Clostridia bacterium | reverse complement strand
AGCTCGTCGATGCTCCACAGAATGGAGAACGGCGCATGCTCCGGCGTACGGTTTTCGATCCAGCCCTTTTCAACCGCCAGATCGTGCTGCATTTTCAGAAATTCCGAAATTTTCCCGTCCATGTCGTCATTCCTTTGTTTTCCGCCGGAATTACTGTCTGGAACGGATGAATTCGACGATCTTGTCAAGTTCCACTTCGGTCTGCCCGCTCGTTGCCATTTCCTTGAGCACGGCACGGCCGCTTTCGATTTCGGAGTCGCCGAGGATGCAGACATACTTCGCACCGATCTTGTCCGCGTACTTCATCTGCGCCTTGAGGCTGCGTCCCATGATGTCGGAGTCCGCATTGACGCCCGCGCTTCTGAGTTCGGAGGTGATGACGGATGCCTTCACAGCGGCATTCTGACCCATTGCCGCAATGTACAGCTCGGGAACAGCCAATGCGGGAACCTCAATGCCGTCCTGCTTCATCGCGAGGATGAGACGGGTGATGCCCATACCGAAGCCGATGCCTGCCATCTTGGGGCCGCCGAGCTCTTCCATCAGACCGTCATAACGGCCGCCGCCGCAGACCGTGCTCTGTGCACCGATGCCTTCGGCGATGAACTCGAATACGGTTCTGGTGTAGTAGTCAAGGCCGCGTACGATGTGCGGGTCGATGACGTAGTCGATGCCGTTTGCTTCGAGATATGCGATCAGCTCGTCCATGTGAGCCCGGCATTCGGGGCAGAGATTTTCCACCGTCTTCGGTGCGTTTTCGGCAACCTTCTTGCAGGAGTCGTTCTTGCAGTCGAGAACGCGGAGCGGATTTGCTTCCATTCTGTCCAGACAAGTGTCGCACAGGTCAGCCGCATTCGCCTTGAGGTAATCCTTGAGCGCTGCGCGGTACTGGGGACGGCATTCGGGACAGCCGATGGAGTTGATGTGGAGCCGGACATTCTTCAGTCCGATTTCCTTGATAACCGCGTTGCCGAGGGAGATGATGGTGAAGTCAGCTCCGGCAGACGGTGCGCCGAACATTTCCACGCCGAACTGCACGAATTCGCGGCTTCTGCCGGCTTCGGGCTTTTCGTAGCGGAAGCAGTTGATGACGTAGAAGAACTTGAGCGGAAGGGTGTCGGTCGCCTTGCCGTTTTCGATGATCGCACGGGCAACGGACGCGGTTCCCTCGGGTCTGAGCGCATAAACGGTGCCTTCCTTGTCGGTGAAGGAGTACATTTCCTTCTGCACAACGTCGGTGGTTTCGCCCACGCCGCGCTTGAACAGACCGATTTCCTCAAACATGGGAGTCTTGATCTCGGTGAAGCCGAAACGTTCTGCGACACTGCGCACCTTGTTCTCTATGAAATTCCACACGAACACCTCGGGCGCGTAAACGTCCATGGTACCGCGGGGCTTGATGATTTTTTCCATGATAACTCCGTAATACAAGGCATAAAATGCCGATTTTCTCTGATTATATAAGTATAGCAAAAACTGTGCGATTTATCAAGTGGCAAAGTGTTATTTTTATACGGTTTACGGCACGTTTGTATTGGTGATTCCGTCGTCTGCTGTCCTCTTCCGTCATCTCCGGGAAGTCCGGCTCAACCTCCGGTGGCACTCTCCGGCGGAAAAATCACCTGCGCGGTTATTGAAAATCCTGCGCGTCGGGAGTACAATAATGTCAACGATGCATCGGGTAATTCCAAGAAAAAGAGGACACATCATGAACATTGACGCAAAGAAAATCGGCGGACAGATTGCCCTGCTGAGAAAGAACAGCGGACTGACGCAGAATGAACTCGGTGAGAGACTGGGCGTATCCTATCAGGCTGTCTCAAAATGGGAACGCGGCGAAACCCTCCCGGACGTGGGACTGCTTCTGGATCTTGCGGCCATTCTGCGCACAACGGTCGACAATCTCCTGTCAGGAGGTGAAAAAATCATGGAATACCGCGGGAAAGTGACGGTTGCCGAAGCAAAAGAAGCGCTCGGATGCCTGAAACGGATGGGTGAGCTGCTCGGAGAAGACAATCTTCTGTACAGCGCCGCCGTCGACGGGATCAATCAGCGGATGAACACAACCATCGAAGAAGCGTTCCGCAGTGAGAAAATTTTCGAATGCTTCACCGCGGAGGCGCTTCTCTCCTGCATCCGGAACGGGTATTATGTCGACCTGACGGATGTGAAAAACAGCATGAAGCACGAGAAATTCCGGGATTTTGTGCTTGCGTACGCATAGGAGCACGGGCTTTCGTGACATGAGAAAAGGGAGATTCGCGTCTCCCTTTTTTGCTGTATTCACCGCAGAATTCCGTTTTCCATCCGTTTCCGGATCGGAGCTGCGGCGGCAATTTTTTCGTCATGCGTCACCATGATGCAGGTCTGTTTCAGCTCCTTCTGCATTTTCACGATCAGCCCGAGCAGGTTGTCCGCAGATGCGCGGTCAAGACTTCCCGTAGGTTCATCCGCAAGAAGCAGACGCGGACGGCAGATCAGGGCGCGCGCCACGGCAACCCTCTGCTGTTCACCGCCGGACATTGCTGACGGAAAATGATTCAGCCGATGTGCAATTCCGAGCATTTCTCACAGTTCATCGAAATAGAATCGTGAAAAGCTCTTTCCCGAAATCAGGCACGGCAGACGAATATTTTCCGCCGCAGTCAGTGTCGGGAGCAGGGAAAAATTCTGGAACACAAACCCGATTTTCTGCGCGCGGATATCCGACAGCCGGTCGTCCGCCGCATCGTACATACTCTCACCGTCGAGATAAACCTTGCCGCCATCGGGTGTGTCGATCCCGCCGAGAAGCCCGAGCAGAGTCGATTTTCCGCACCCGGACGATCCGGTAATGGTTATGAAATCCCCTTCGTTCACGGTCAGATTGCACCCGTCCACCGCGCGGATGGTGTCGTCACCCTGTACATATACTCTTGTCAGGTCTTTCGCTTCAAGAATCATTGAAAATCTCCTTTCACAGCAGTGGCATGGTCAAGAATCTGTGCGGTCATTTTCCGTGAGGAACGGATCTGGAGGAACACATTTCCGCCCAGGAAAATCAGGCACACCAGAAGGATCGAGAAAATATCCAGTCCGCCGCCGCTGTCCGCCATCATGCCGAAAATCCCGACGACCCCCAGCAGAATGGAAATCAGTGCGCCGAACGCGTAATCCGCCACCGTCTCCGGAATCACCGCTCTCATAACATCCTCCGCTCTCGCACCGATGGCATGAAGCAGGGACAATTCACGCTTCCGTCCGATCAGTCTCGCTTTCAGCATCGCAAAGGATGTGATGTAGCCGACCAGGAACAGAATCACGGCTTCGGTCAGGAAGAAAAGTCGGTACCATCGCGCAATCCGGTTGTTCTCGGCACGGGAAGCGGCGGAATCACGGAAATACACATCGTATTGATCGGCATATTCCGTCAGTTTTTCTTTCAGCTTCACCGGATCCGCGTCATCCTCCGTGTAGATGTGAATATACGCATATCCTTCGGTATCGCTGAATACTTGATAGTCCCTCGCGTCAGCATGGGCAACCCCTTTGATGCGGTCGATTTCGGCAACCATCTGCTCGGAGAACAGGGTCTTATAGTCGCTTTCAAGTGAATATGCAAATGTACTGCGGTTTGTCTTCACCGTAGTTGCGCCGATGAGGAAAATCACCGGGAGCACCAGCAGGAACGCAGTCACGGCATTGTACTTCACACTCCGCCTGAGCGAGCGTCTGACATACAGTTTTCCGTAGTCGCTGAGATCCCCGTCCTCCGGGAGATACCCGCGGTCATTCTCGGCATCCGGTGACCGGTTTGCGGAACGGAGCATGGCGGTGATGCTTTTTTCACGTGCATAACCGGTCAGAACACCGCCCGTCAGTACGGCAATCATACCGCCGAGAACCATCCCAACGTTGAGAACGGGAATTTTGTACACCAGCGGCACGAAATTTGTGATGCTCATGTCCCCGGCAGTGCAGACGTCAACCAGAACGCATATAACCGCAAATGCCGCCGGAACTGCAATCACAGCCGCAAGTACAATGCAGATTCCGCCCGTGAGCACCCGCATCCGACGGATATCACGCCGTTTCATGCCGAGTGCACGCAGAGTTCCCGCTTCACCGGGCCTGCTTTCGCTGTACAGGGTAAAAAACGTCTTCGCCGCTGCAAATCCGATCAGTCCGAACGCCGCATACAGGATCAGATTGGACGCCGAGAACATGTACCCGACGGGATCCACGGCGTTGAGGCATTCCTGAAATGTTACAATGGATACAAGAGAAAACATCAGTCCCGCCGAAATGAGCGCAAACGGCAGCAGTGTCCGCCACCGGAACCGGAATTCACGCCATGTGAGAAACAAAAGCAGTTTCATACAGTCCTCCTCCGGAAATCCGGATTTTTCTTACCCCACCTTCTTCACGCCGTCGAGGTACACCGCAGCAACCTTCGTCGAGCTGACCGTGATGTCCCCATCCGCGAGAACGATGTCCGCATCCTTGCCGACCTCAAGCGAACCGACGCGATCCGCGATGCCGATGTGCTCTGCCGGGTTGATCGTGATCGCCCGAAGTGCGTCGAACGGATCCATGCCCGCCTTGATTGCCAGACCGGCACAGAGCGGCAGATACTCCTGCGGAATGACCGGGCTGTCGGTGATGATGCTGACCTTCAGACCCGCTTTTGCGAGGATGCCGGGGGTGTCGAAGGTCTTGTTGATCAGCTCAATCTTGCTTGCACCGCCGAGGGTCGGACCGATTGCCACGGGATAATCCGCGCGGAGCAGCTCGTTCACGATCATGTGGCCTTCCGTGCAGTGCTCGATGGTCATCTTCACGCCGAATTCCTTCGCGATGCGGATGGCAGTGCAGATATCGTCGGCGCGGTGTGCGTGAGCTTTCAGCGGAATCTCGCCGCGGATGACGGGAACGAGCGCCTCGAGCTTCATGTCAAATCCGGGCTTCTTTGCGGGGTCTTCCTCAGCCGCAGTCAGCTTTGCCTCGTATTCCTTTGCCTTGAAGAGGATTTCGCGGAGCTTTGCGGCGGTGGTCATTCTTGCGGACACGCCTTTGGACGCGTAGCATCTCTTCGGATTTTCGCCGAACGCGCACTTCATCGCCGCACATTCCTTCACGCACATGTCATCCACGCAGGTGCCGTTCATCTTGACCGCAAGGAAGGTGCCGCCGATGACGTTCGCACTGCCGGGTCCGGTACACACGGTGGTTACGCCCGCTTCCAGAGCCTTCGGAATGGCGAGATCGAAGGGATTGAAGCTGTCGATGCCGCGGAGGTGAGGCGTGAGATAGTCGTTGCCCTCGTTGTAGTCGTGACCCACAGGACCCATGCCGTAATTGTCCAGTCCGATGTGACCGTGCGCTTCGACCAGCCCGGGGTACACGTTCAGTCCGGATGCGTCGACCACTTCTTCTCCGTCGGCAGGGATGAGACCGGGTGCGATTTCTGCGATTTTTCCGTCCGTCACGCGGATATCGGCGATATAGGGATCGCGGTGCACGGCGTCGTAAACAGTTCCGTTTCTGATAAGCATGATTGGTTCTACTTTATGTTGGTTGAAATTGTTTTTCTTCAATTATACAATACTTCACTCCGTTTTACAACGTATATTTCTTAATTTTTCACAAAAGCATCCACATCACCACACGCAATCTTCACAGTATTGATATTGTAATTTTT
>JAFTPW010000378.1:0-4207 GCA_017463075.1 Clostridia bacterium | reverse complement strand
TGCAATGAAGTGCTTCTGACCAAGTATCTGCTGAAGACCGAAACCGATCCCAAGAGACGGGCCTACGTGCTCAACCACTTCCTGGAAGGCTTCCGTACCACCATGTTCCGTCAGACCCTGTTTGCGGAATTTGAGTACAGAGCACACGAAATGGAAGCGAACGGAATCCCGGTGACTGCGGAGGCGCTGAACGAGCTGTACAAGTCGCTGATTATGCAGTATTATCCGGACGCTGAATTCCGTGACGAGCTGAAGTACGAATGGGCGTTCATCCCGCATTTCTACCGCGCATATTACGTTTACCAGTATGCGACCGGATTTGCTTCCGCTGTTGCCATTGCATCGAAGATTCTCGAAACCGGCGACGCATCCGCATATCTCGAATTCCTGTCCACCGGCGGCTCCGACTATCCCATCAACGAGCTGAAGATCGCCGGCATCGACCTGACCTCTCCCAAGGTTGTTGAGGACTGCATGAAGCTGTTTGATGAAACCATCGACGAAATGGCTGAGCTGATCGGCTGACTCCCGGAGCAATCGAATTTCATAAATCATCACACAGAAAGGACACTACCATGAGACTTAGCTTTATCGGAACAAGCCACGGCGTACCGGAACCCTTCCGGAGATGCTCCTGCACCATGATCGAGACAGAGGGACGTTACTACTTCATCGACATGGGCACCCAGGCGATCGAAGACGTCATCAAACGCGGCATCAGCGTGAACGATGTCAAGGGCATTTTCATCACCCATCCCCACGGCGACCACTGCGACGGTCTGCTGTCCTATGTTGACCTCATCAACTGGTACTTCAAGACCGCGGATCCCACCATTGTCGTTCCCTCGCAGAACGTCATTGACGCAATGAACGGCTGGTTCAAGGGCTTCGGCAGTGTGCTGAGAGAAGGCATCCGCTTTGAACTGACGCAGCCCGGCGTGACCTATGACGACGGTGTTCTGAAAGTTACCGCGATTCCCACCCAGCACTGCCCCAACTCCTTCGCGTACCTCGTCGAAGCGGAAGGCAAAAAGGTGCTGTTCACCGGCGACCTCAAGCATCCCACCGTGGACTTCCCGCAGGTTGTGTATGAGGAAGAAATCGACCTCGTGATTGTGGAATCCGCGCATTTCTCCTCCGATCACACGGAAAAGGTGCTCGAAAACGCAAAGGTCAAGCGTGTGCTTCACAACCACATCTCTCCCGCATGGGATGAAGATCTCGCGAGAATGGCAAAGCACCAGCACCACTACCAGTACGGCAAGGCATTCGACGGCACGGAAGTCGTTCTGTAAACAGGGAGGATTCTATGGAAAACAGCGTTCTGAAATTTGATCCCGCCGTATTTGCGGTCGGACACGATTACCAGATCATTTTCATCACCGAAACGATGGGGCTGGGCTGGATCGAGATTGACGGCGAGCGCTTCACGGATGAAGAAGGCGGCCTCCTGATCTACGATACCGTGCACAAGATTCCCGTTCCCGGAGACAGGCTGAACGCGGCAGGGAAGTACACCGTCGTGTTCGTGGAATATCTCGACAAGAAGCCCTACTATCCGAAGGGTGAGGAAAAGGTGCGGAAGGAATACAAGTTCTACCCGGTCACCGGCGACGATTTCCGCCTGTTCCAGTATGCCGACACCCACGCGAGAACGCAGACGCCCGTGGAAACCTACAAATCCGTCGGGGACTGCGACCTTATCGTGCTCAACGGCGACATCAACGAGCACAGCTACGAAATCGCGAATTTCTATACCTCGTTCGAGCTGGTCGGAAATTCCGTGCACGGCGAGCGTCCGGTTATCTACTCCCGCGGCAACCACGACACACGCGGACTCGCGGCACAGCTTCTCCCGAACTACATTCCCACCGCATTCCGGAACGGCAGACGGGAAACCTTCTACTCCTTCCGTCAGGGCGGTCTTTGGGGTCTGGTTCTGGACTGCGGCGAGGACAAGTACGACCACAACGTCGAATACGGCGGCACGATTCTGTTTGAAACCTTCCGCAAGCGCGAGACGGAATACCTCGAATGGCTCATTGCCAACAAGGAAACCGAGTACGAAGCGCCCGGCGTCAAGCACAAGATCGCCATCTGCCACGTTCCGTTCGTGGAGCATTTCCAGCATCCCTTCGACGTCGCGGATGATGTGTACGAATACTGGACCGAGCTGCTCGGCAAAATGGGCATTGATCTGCTCCTCTGCGGACACATGCACCGTGCATACTTCATTCCCGCGCATACCGAAACGTGCCGCAATGCACAGTTCCCGACCGCGGTCTGCTCCATCCCCGAGAAAAAGCGCGAGGACGGCAGCAAATACTACGTCGGCGGCATGATCGAAGCCAAAGGGGATACCCGCGTGGTAAGAATTGTTCCCGACGGCGACGAAATGACATTCTGATTTCCCCCGGATACAAGAGAAACCCTCCTGTCTGCGAAACATCACGGACGGGAGGGCTTTTCGGGGTTTATTGAGGGTTGTTCTCTGTATTCAGGAGGCTTAAAAAGGCATCCGGCGTCAGAACCGGCACCGCGGATTTGCTGTAATCCTTCACATTCCGGGTAACAATGCATTCGATTTTTTCACGGAGAGCCGTTTCCGCCATGACCGCGTCTTCGTAATCCGTGATTCCGGACAGCAGAGCACAGCGGCAGTCGGATGCGGTAGTGTCTGCGATGCTGAACAGATGCAGGAGTGTGCTCAGGATTTTCCGGGTTTCGCTGTCACTGTGGGTACACCGGTGGGTCAGATAATAGATATCCGTGACGGATTTCGCAGTGACGAATCCCGTGAAGCGGCGATTGGCGGCGGAGAGAAAGATTTCCTCGGCGGCTTTTCGGAACGGTTCGCGGCTTTGCAGGGCATCGATAATCACACAGGTGTCGATCAGAATTTTCATATCCGGTCAAGGCGCTCCTTTTTCGCATCCTCTTCGGATATTTCATCGGACAGCACGCCGAACAGGGATTTCGCAAGATCCACCCGCTCCTGATGGGGATTGGTCAGCTTGGCGACAATTTTGCCGTTGCGGGTAATGTAGATATCTTCGGTTTCAGCGAGAAGCAGATACTTGCTCAGGTTCATTTTCAATTCGGTTGCGGTAATGGACATACTTCGTCTCCTTTCAAACATCTCCTTGTACTTTTATTATACACCGATCGTACGATTTTTGCAACAGAAATGTACGAATATTCCGTGAATTTTCCGGTGCCGGAGACAGTATTATCCATTCTGCATGATGAATTCTCCATTCTGCATTGGATTTTGTGCAGAACTACAAATCTAAACAATTTTAGCGTTTTACTTGACTAAAGCGATAAAGCGTGGTATAATGATACGCGTCAGATTTTACCGCACCCAAATCTCGAATACAATTTTCATTTATATATAAGGAAGAAACATGACGGAAAACATCTTACGGAAAGAAGAAAAAGCAATCTTCGACCTCCGCGCCCTGTACGAATCGTACGGGTACAAGCGCTACAAAATGTCGAAGTTTGAGGAATACGACCTCTACGCCGAAAACCGCAGCTTCATTGCGGGCGGCAACATCATCACCTTCAACGATACGCACGGCAAGCTGCTGGCACTCAAGCCGGACGTGACCCTGTCCATTGTGAAGAACGCGGCATCCGGTGAGCGGCTCAAGGAATACTACAACGAAAACGTGTACCGCGCCGTTGACGGAGAATACCGCGAGATCATGCAGGTGGGCATCGAATCCATCGGCGAGATCGACCTGTACACACTGTGCGAAGTCATCATGCTGGCGAAAAAGAGCCTTGCGCGCATCTCTCCGAACTACATCCTCGACCTCTCCAGCGCGGCATTCGTCGGCGGTCTGTTTGAAGGTGCATCCATTCCCTACGAAGCGCGGCTCGGACTTCTCGACTGCGTGACCGGGAAGAACACCCACGACATGGACAGAATCGCCCGGGAATTCTCCATTGACGCCGGATTCATCGACACGCTGAAGAAAATCGCCTCCCTCTACGGCAGCTTTGACACCGTTCTTCCCGCTGCGGAAGCACTTGCGGTCAACGACACCATGAAAAACGCGCTCGCTGAGCTGAAGGAGATCTACAATTTCCTCAGTGCCGTGGGCGAGATCTGCGGTTGGCACGATTTTTGCGTAAAACAGTTCAAAGTGCAAAGAACTATTTACTGTTCGGAGGAAAAAACTGTCCCGCGCGGAATATG
>JAFTPW010000377.1:0-12932 GCA_017463075.1 Clostridia bacterium | reverse complement strand
CGCCCAGAAGCTCCAGTCTGCCGTGCAGTTTTTCGGCAGCGGATACCATTTCGGCACGCTTTTCCGAGACTGCGTCCGCGGTGCGGTGAAGTGCGTCGATGATGTCGTAGAGATCCCCGGTCGAATCCACGTCGGCGTCGCCTGCAAGGGTGGTCAGCCGTTCGGACGCGATGCTGAACCGGAGCTTGGAGGCTTCGAGTGAGGCGTCCATGCGTTCCTTTTCCATCACCATCATGCGCCGCCGGTCAAGCACAGCGAGCTTTTCCGTGACTGCCGTTTCGATCTCCGCCGCCGATTCCGCTTCCCAGCGATCGAGCAGGTCGTACAGCTCATTGCGGCTCTTCACATGCCGGATGACCGATATCACGCCCATGGTCACCAGAACCAGCGACATGGCGAGCGGCAGGAGATACACATCCGTGTTGAAGTAATACAGAACCAGCGCCGCCATCAGTCCGAGAGCTCCCGAGATCAGGAACGCCGCCGCCATGCCGAACCGGATTCTGCTCCGGGAGTCCGCCTGCTTCACTTCGGCGATCACTTCGTCGGGATCGGGCAGCTCTTCCGCGAGAATGCCGTCCGCGAGATGCGGGATCCGTTCGTCATATACGGCGCATTCCTCGTCGTAGGCACGGATGTCCCGCTCGCATTCGAGGAGCGTTTCCGTGAATCCCGTGCCGATGGGAGACGCGTCAAGGTCGTCAAGCTGGCGGGTCAGGGTGTCGAGTGCGGTTTCGGTCTGCACCTTTGCCTCGACGCGCCGCTTTGCCGTGATTTTGTCAAGAGCGGAGAAGAGTGCGGTGTAATGCTCGTCCGCTTCCTCCAGCTCCTCGATTTTCTTTTTGATGTCGGCGAGGGACGCGTCCAGCTGCATGATTTCCGCCGCGCGTTCCGATGTGCTCTTCATTTCCGCCGCCAGTGCACCGCGCTTTTCCCGCAGAGCCGTGATTTCGCCGCCGGAGCCGTTCTTGTGGATCAGCTCACGCCGCTTGGCATCGAGATTTTTCACCGCACGCGGCACGTCAACGGATTCGTCAGCGGAGCTGAGCAGATTGCCGATGGCGGTGTCGGTTGCGGAAAGTCCGGATGCGTCGGGACGGATCTGCGCGGACTGTGCGATGAAGCAGGTGGAGACAAACACATCCTCGGGAAGCTCAAAGAAGAACTCGCCGGGATTCTGCCCGATGGTGCTCTCACCGGTGTCCATGTTGGTGATGCGGACTCTCTCCCGTGCCGACTGACCGTCGGAGAGGGAAATCAGCCGCTCGATCCGCCATTCGGTGCCGTCGGACGTTTCGCAGAGGATGGAGCCCGCCGCCTGCGATGTGGTCCGGTTGACGTACCGCTGTCGCTCGGTGACGGAGCCGCGGCTCTTTCTGCCGTTCAGTCCGTAGAAGATGAATTTGATGAACATCGCCGCCGAGGATTTGCCGGATTCGTTCGGGCCGGATACGACATTCACGCCGTCGTCCAGATGGATCACCCGGTTCCGCAGTCCCCCGAAGGAGATGATGTTTAAGGTTTTGATTACCATGCCTGTACTCTTTATCTGTTGATATGATTTATTCTTCCAGTGCCGCCAGTGCGTACCGGAGAGCACGGAGTCCCACTTCACGGTTCCGCTCGTCGGAGGATTCCAGCAGCGGCTTCAGTTTGCGGTAAACCTCGCCCCGGACGGTGATATCGCGCTCAAGAACGGCGGGATCCGCATCGGGGACGGTTCTGTCGGTGATATCCAGCAGAAACAGCGGCGACGGATTGTCCGAGAGCGCTTCGGTGTCGATGACGAGTCCGGAGGAAACCGTCCCGGTCAGCGTCAGGGAGAGAAGCGTGTCCTCGCCGTACTTCATTTCGCGGATGTAATTGTCGACAGCCTCGCGCACATCGGACTGCGTACGCGGCGTGTCAAGGGCGAGCTCGCCTTTTTCGTAACGCCGTTTCGCGAACCGTACGCGTCTGACATTCACATCGGATTCTTCGCCCTTTTTGTCAATCTCGACGACGCACGCACCCTTGATGCCGCACTCGTCAAATCCGCGCGGTTCGAGGCATCCGCAGTAGCACCAGCGGTTCCCGGTGTATTCTGCGGGATTGTGCACATGCCCGAGCGCCGCATAGTCCGCACCGAACGCGAGAAGCTCGTCCTCGGTCACGGGGCAGTCGGTCGATACCGCGGAGCGCATGTCGCAGTGGCATACGAGAAGATTCACGCGGGACCGGTCCTCGACTGTGACGTTTTTCAGCGGCGAGACTTCCAGATCGGGCGAATCGAAGCCGAAGCCGTAGACGGTCAGGTTCAGCTCGTCCAGATCGAATGCCTCCACCTCGGGTTTCGTGAAGACGTGAACGTTTTCCGGCAGGGAGTCGCGGAGCCAGATGCTCTTCTGCGTTGCCGGGTCGTGGTTGCCGGGGGCTATGAAAACGGGCTTGCCGAAGGTTGTGAATTCGCGGCAGAGCATGGCGGCGCTTTCCCGGGTGACGAGCTGACTGTCTGTCAGGTCGCCGGAGATGAGCATCAGGTCGGCACCGCAGAGCTTGGCGTACGCCATCATGGATGTGAACGCGGCGCGAAGTTCGTTCCGGCGGATCTCCGCGTGACGGGAATCGAGCCTTGAGAACGCACTGTCCAGATGAATATCGCCGGTATGCAGTATTTTGATCATTGATAACGCTCCGCTTGGTGAATTTTTATCTATTATATCACAATTGCGCCGGTTATGCAAGATTTCCGGGGCAGTAATTTGTCCGTTTTGCGATGCTGACGGATACCGCCAAATTATGTTAAAATCCCTATTGAAATAATCGCAGGACAATGGTATAATACTATACTGAAAGATTGTGCCGATACGGAGGTGTTGTGTGATGCGAGGCAGGATTCTTCTGTCCCTTGTTCTGAGCTGTCTGATGCTCTCGTCCTGTTCGGAGCTGAAGTTCCGCGATGCGGATGAGGTGCCCGTTGTAACGAAGGAGACTGAGACCGATGCGCCGCTTCCCGTGGACGAGTTCATCCGCGGTGCCTTCGGTGAGGTCAACGAGACCGCTGCGGAAGCCCTGAGTGATACACCCGCCGATCCCATGGAAAAAGCGGAGCTGACTGACCCGTTCGCGGGTGCGGAAATCACCGTTACGGCGTGCGGCGACAATCTGATTCACCCGAATATCTATCTCGACGCGGGATTCCGGGGAACGGCGGAGAAGGCGTTCGATTTTCTCCCGATGTACGCCGATCTCGCACCGCATATCGCGTCGGCTGACATCGCATTCATCAATCAGGAAACCGTCATGGCAGGGGAAGGGTACGCAAATTCCGGCTATCCGACGTTCAACTCCCCGCAGCAGCTCGGACTGGATCTGGTTGAGCTCGGCTTTGACATCATCGGGCTCGCGAACAACCACATGCTCGACAAGGGCGCGGCGGGACTGGAAGCAACGATCCATTTCTGGAATTCCCAGCCCGTGACCCAGCTCGGCGGATACCTGAATGCGGACGACGCGTCAGTGATCCGCGTGACGGAAACCGAGGGCGTGAAGATTGCGTGGCTGACCTACACCCTGCACACCAATATGATATCGAAACCTGCGTCCTCGCCGCTTGTGATCCCGTATATTGATGACGACGTGATTCTCGCAGACCTTGTGAAAGCGGAGGACGCCGGGGATTTCACGATTGTGTCGATTCACTGGGGAGACGAGAACACGCAGACCCCGAATGCGGAGCAGAAGCGGCTGGCATCCCTGCTTGCGGATAACGGTGCGGATGTCATCATCGGGCATCATTCCCACACCCTCCAGCCCATCGAATGGATCGAAACCGACCGCGGACGGACGCTGTGCATCTACTCGCTCGGCAATCTCGTCTCCGGCATGGCGAAACCTGTCAATCAGGTCGGCGGATTTGTGAATTTCACCATCCGTTCCGACGGCTTCGGTGACCTGATTGCGGACGACGTGAAATTCCTGCCGACGGTGTTCTACTACGGCATGGACTGGTACCACACCCATGTCTTCTGGCTCGATGACTATACCTCCGAGTTTGCCGCAACCCACGGCGTGGCGATTTCCGGATATACCCTGACACCCGAGTCGGCAGAATCGTTCGTGACCAACGTCATCACGGAAGAATTTCTGCCGGAGTATCTGAAATAAATTCATGAGATAATCAACCGAAAGGAATCTTGTATAAATGTCTAAATATCGTAAGAACAAAATCAACGGCGCGTTTACGGAAGAATGCGCGCTGATCGTACGTGACATCAAGGACCCCCGGGTTTCCGGTGTGTGGATCACGGTTATGAACGCCGATGTTTCCGCCGACCTGAAATTCGCGAAGGTCTACTACTCCGTTCTCGGCGAATGCGATGACAAGGAACTGGCGAAGGGTCTGAAATCCGCGACGCCGTTCATCCGTTCCCGTCTGGCGGAAAGACTGAACCTGCGCATCACACCCGAGATCACCTTTGTACGCGACGAAGGCGTGAAGCACGGTGCCGAAATCTCCGCTCTGCTCAAGTCCGTGGAATCCGATCTCATCGATGCGGATGCGGATACGGAGGAAGAAGACGATGAATAATCCCGGACTCCTTCCCGAAACCGAAGAAACCGTGATCGAATACCCCGTCATCACGCTGGAGGACGCGGCGGATGCTGTTGAAAAGGGAGGCAGATTCCTGATCCTGTGCCACGTGAATCCGGACGGGGACTGCGTCGGCTCGGCGTATGCGCTTGCGGAACTGATTCAGGCGTGCGGCGGTGAAGCGAAAGTGGCAGTGCCCGGCGAGATGCCCAAGCGGCTGAAATTCCTCTGCGGCGACAACGAATCCGTTCAGCTTGAGGAAGGGGATGAGGATGCGTATGACACCATTCTCTCCATCGACGTTGCATCTCCCATGCAGCTCGGCGCAAACGAAAGACTGATCCCGAAGATTGCCTTCATGCTCGATCACCACGGCATGGGTGAAGTGTTCGCACCGAACTACGTCGATCATACCGCATCTGCGGCAGGCGAGATCGTGTATGAGCTGTACCGAATCCTCCGTCAGCGCGGAAAGGTCAACGCTCTTCCCGAAGCATCCCGCAGAATCTACGCGGCAATCGTGTCCGACACAGGCTCCTTCAAGTTCTCCAACACCACCCCGAAGACGCACATCATCGCGTCCGAGCTGGTGGATGAAATCAACAACGCGGAGGACGGCGGCATGGATACGGCGGATGTGTGCCGGTCCCTGTTCGGTCAGCGTACCCTCAAGGAGCTCACCGCGCAGATGCTTGCCATCCAGAACCTCCGCTTCTATGAGGACGGACGTCTGGGTGCTGTCATCTTCACCCAGCAGATGCTCGCGGATGCAGGTCTGACGGAAGAGGAAATCGGAAACGTCGTGGATACCCCCAGAGGCGTGGAAGGCGTCCTCGTCGGCATCTCCCTGCGTCAGCTGGCGGCGGATCCCATGAGCTACAAGGTGTCCTCCCGTGCCAATGCGGAAATCGACTGCGCGGCAGTATGTGCAAACTTCGGCGGCGGCGGACATGTGAGAGCGGCAGGATGCACCATCACGGCAGAAACTCCCGAAGAAGCACTCGCCATGATGGCAGAAGCATTCGGAGAAGCCGTCCGCAATTACGGCAGAGACTGAGGTTGATATGGCAAAAATTCAGAAACCTGATACTGTATCCGGCGTTCTCATCGTCAACAAGCATGCGGGCGTCACATCCCACCGGATCATTTCCGCGTGCCGCAAGCTGTTTGATACCCCGAAGGTCGGACATACCGGAACCCTTGACCCCATGGCGACAGGGGTTCTCCCGATTCTCCTCGGACGTGCAGTGAAGGCATCCGATTACCTCATGATGCACGACAAGGAATACATCTGCCGCATGAAGCTCGGACTGACCACGGACACCGAGGACATCACGGGCGAAGTCCTGAGTACATCCGACGAAATCCCCGGCGAGGAAGACGTACTGGAAGCGTGCCGTTCGTTCTCGGGAAAGATCATGCAGGTGCCCCCGATGTACTCCGCGCTCAAGGTCGGCGGACGTAAGCTCGTTGACATTGCAAGAGAAGGCGGCGAGGTCGAGAGGGAAGCGCGCGAGGTGGAAATCTACGCCCTTGACGTGACGAAAATCGCCGATGACGAATACGAAATGCGCGTCGAGTGCTCCAAGGGAACGTACATCCGCACGCTCTGCTCCGATATCGGCAGAAAGCTCGGCTGCGGCGCGGTCATGTCCTCCCTCGTGCGCACGAAAACCGGAGACTTCACCCTCGCGCAGAGCGTCACCGTGGATGAGCTGGACGCCATGTCGTTTGAAGAACGTCTCAAACTCCCGATCGCGACGGAAACGCTGTTCGAGCATCTTCCGGTGGTGTATCTCAACGATTTCTACGCCAAGCTGATCCGAAGCGGCGCACCGGTTTACCAGAAGAAAATCAAGCTGGACATGGAACCGGGCGAGCTGATCCGGATCCGTCACCGCGGCGTGTTCGTGGCGCTCGGACGCAGTGAGATCGAAGGGGACGCAAAGGTTCTCCGGCTGGAAAAGCTGTTCATGCTCGAAGAACCGCCGAAGCAGGAGACCCCGATTGCCTGAAACTGGGAGCGGAATCCCGGATTGCGTTAATTAATTGTAAATAATTCCGTAAAAAACGTCAAAAGCGGATTGAATATGGTATAATAACAAAATAGCATACCCTGTTCAAAAGGCAGCTTATGAAAGAAAAAAAGCAGAATCTGTTCCGGAGCATCACCGGCGCGTTCGACAGGAATTACCTCTCAAGGGCAGCCCTGTTCGCGTTCGGTGTGATCCTTGCGTTTGCGCTTGTGTTTTACGTGGGCTACCATGTTCTCGACCGGTTTTCGCCGGGGCTGGAGCTGGTGGACGCGGTGCCGAAAACGGTGACGAAAACCATCCGCGCGGACGCCTATATCATGCGGGACGAGGAACCACTCTACGCCTCGCAGAACCCGACGGGAAGTATAGCTCCCGCAGTTTCGGACGGCGGCAGGGTTTCCATTTATTCAAAGCTGGCAGATGTGTACGCACAGGCCTCGCCGGACGTGGAAACCAGACTGGAAGAAATTGACGAGCAGATCGCGATTCTGAAAAAGAATCAGGCACAGGACCGTTCCGTGCAGTCGGCGGCAGGTCTTGACACCCAGATCTACGACGAATTCTTCGAAATCCGCAGTCACTGTACCGACGGGGATTACGCGGAGGCTCTGTCCCTGCGTACACCGCTCCTCGTCGAAATCAAGAAGCGCGCCATCCTGACCGGTGAGGTCAGCGACTACAACGCGCAGATCCGGATGCTGGAAGAGGAGCGCGCCTCCCTCCGTGCATCTCTCGGAGCCCAGCTTGAAACGGTCTATTCCAGATCCACCGGCTGGTATTTCTCCGAATACGACGGTTACGGCAGCATCTTTTCTTCGGACAAGATCGACTCCATGACGTTCGATGATTTCATCGCGATGACCGAATCCGAACCGGAATCCGTCGGCGGACTCTGTATCGGTTCCATGGTGCACGACTTCCGCTGGTACATTGCATGCCGGATGTCCAAATCCGACGCGGCGGGCATGGTCGACATGGGTTCGTGCAGCGTGCTGTTCAATTACAGCGGCGAGACTCTGTCCATGAAGCTCTACCGCATCGTGCAGGAAACGCCCGGCGACGAATCCGTGGTCATTCTCCAGTGCGAGAAGATGCCCGACGGCTTCGACTACACCAGAATGCAGCCCGTTGAAATCTCCACGGTGGAATACACCGGGTACGAGGTTCCCATCGGCGCGCTCCGTGTCGTTGACGGCTATGAGGGCGTGTACATCCTCGACGAAGTCACCGTGGAATTCCGCCGGATCCACATCCTCTACCGCGGGGATGACTACGTGATCTGCACGGGCAATCCCGACGAAGGCGTGACGGCAGAGACGGAGGAAGAACCCGCCGAAACCGACGAAAACGGCGATCCCATCGAGCCGAAAGAGCCGTACTGGATCCGTCAGAACGATATCATCATCGTCAGCGGAACCGAGCTCAGCTCCGGCAAGGTCGTGGGATAACACAGCAAAGAAGGAACACTATGACACAGCGTCAGAACGAGCTGCGGGACAATTATCTCCGTGTGCTCGAAAAGATAGAAGCGGCACGGCTCAGACGGGGAACGGGAGAACCGGTCATCCTGCTTGCCGCATCGAAAACCATGCCGGCTGAGGACGTCGCGTTTCTCGCTGAGGAATGCGGTCTGAAAGTCTGCGGCGAGAACTTCGCTCAGGAATTCCGGGACAAGTTCGAAACCGTGAACGCATCCGGATGCCGCATGGATTTCATCGGACATCTTCAGTCCAACAAAATCAAGTACGTTGCCGGGAAGGCGGGTCTGATCCATTCGCTCGACTCCGTCCGTCTGGCTTCGGAAATCAGCGAAAAATGCGTGAAGCTCGGCGTCGTGCAGGATGTGCTCGTCGAAGTGAACATCGGTGAGGAAGAATCCAAAACGGGAATTGCCGCCGATGACATGGCGCGTTTTCTGGAAGAGATTTCCGGTTTTTCCGGTATCAATGTGCGCGGAATGATGACGATGGCACCGAAATGCACCGAAATCGACGATTTCCGCAAATATTTTCGCAAATCTTACGCAATATTCCTTGACTTTTTCGAAAAAAACACGCATAATATAGGAGGGGCAGTTTTGTCAATGGGCATGAGCGACAGCTACGAGTGTGCCATTGAGGAAGGCGCGACCCTTGTGCGTGTGGGAAGCTCGATTTTCGGATCGAGAATTTACACCTGAACCCCCTGCCGGATACGCAGCCGGCGATTATTAATATAAGTAAATTAACCTGCTTCACAAAGCAGAACGGAGGATTTATATGGGACTCATGGATAGAATCAAGAAGGTAACCGGCACCAACGACAGCTACGACGACAGCTACGATGACGATTACTATGATGGCTTCGACGGCTACGAGGAAGAAGTAGACGACGGCGATATCCAGATGGCAGGCGCAGCTCCCCAGCCCGGCATGAACAATGCTCCCATGGGCGGCGGTATGGGTGCTCAGATGGGCGGTATCAGCCTCAACGCAACCGGCTCCAGCATCCAGATGAAGGTCGTTCGCCCCCGTGCATACGACAGCGAAACCGCAACCCAGATCGCTGACCATCTTCTCAACAAGTGTACTGTTGTTCTCAACCTGGAAAACACCAACAAGGAAGCATCCCGCAGACTCATCGACTTCCTGACCGGCGTTGCATACTCCATCGGCGGTTCCATCAAACAGGTTTCCACCAACACCTACCTGGTAGCTCCTTCCAGCGTTGACGTTGCTGACTCCAAGATCAAGCAGGCAGCAGCACGCCGTCAGGAACCCCAGCCCGAAGCAAAGGAAATCAACACCGACGATTTCGGCGATTTCAACTGAGGAAACTCTGATTGATACATAAACAATGCTTGAAAAGTGTAAACCTTTCAGGTCTTGTTTTTGTACCCAAATTTAAATTTTACCGTGTATCGTGCGGCTGAACGAAACCCGAAAACCATAATCCGTCAGAGCTATGCCGATTGGTGTAGCTCGGGTTTTTTCTGCGGATTCCGTCAGCCATGGAGGCGCACAATTGTACCAGTTTCTCTACGTGATTTCCACAACGGTGCGGGTGCTCATCGGGGTGCTGCAATTTCTGATGCTCGGAAGGGCAATCATCAGCTGGCTTCCCGTGGATGACGACAACCCCATCGTCACGTTTCTGTACGCGGCAACGGAACCTGTGATTATGCCCGTCCGGTCCGTTCTCGAGCGGTTCGGATGGTTCGAAGGCATGCCGATTGACATGTCATTCTTCATCACGTTCATCCTGCTGTCCGTACTGGAGATGTTTTTATAATGAAAAATACAGATATGAGCGTCGCCGCGTCCCGTGCGCTGGAGCTGTACCGTGAGTCGGAATATGCCGTCGCGGTTACGGATTTCCTGTCGCCGGGGGAAAAGGCGGACGTTTACAAAGAATTGGTCGCCCGGATCGGAAACGGAATTTCCAGATGCTTTTTCTGGGGCGGATGCCGTGGTGCTGAACGATGTGCCGCGGTTTTTTTGCCTGAATGGTATCTTCCCGAGTCCGCGCCGGTGCATAAAATGGTCGCGGATACCGAGAGAACGGACGCTTTTGCCGCGCATCTCGAATCCAGCACCGATCTGTTCGAACAGATTCCCATTCAGGCTCTCAGAATCCGTGGAAGCGGCTTCAAAAATCTGACCCACCGCGATTTCATGGGCGGCATTCTCTCGCTCGGAATCGACAGAAGCGTGGTCGGGGATATCGCCGTCACCTCCGAGTCCGAAGCACTGGTGATGGTGCAGGACAGAATTGCGCCGTTTCTCATGACCGAGCTGAAAAAGATCGGCCGCGACGCCGTGAAGGTCGAAAAATGGGATATCGTGCCAACGTTTGAAGTGCCCCGGCAGTACGCGGAAGAGGCAATCGTCGTTTCGTCCGCACGTCTGGACGGCGTCGTGAAAGCGCTGACCGGAAAATCCCGTGAGAGTGCGGCGGAAATGGTTCGCTCCGGTCTTGTCGAGCTGGAATACAGGCAGACCGACAACGTGTCCGCGGAAGTGAAGGAAGGCATGATCCTGTCCGTCCGAGGCTTCGGCAAGTACGTCATCGGTCACACAAGCGGCACCACAAAAAGCGGCAGAATCAGGATTTCCTGCAAAAAATACATTTGAGTGAGGTACCAGTCATGGCAAAGGATTTCAGAAACAAAACCTTCGGACGCATTCTCAGAGGCTACAATCCCGAGGAAGTGGACGAGTATATCGCCTATATCAGTGATGAGTACCGGAAGCTGGAACGTCGGTGTGCGGACAGTGATCGGAAACTGGCGCTTGCCCTGAAGAAGCTCGATGAGCTGAACCGGAAGTTCATGGGTGCGGACAATGCCGAAAACGAGCTCGCCGCCGCTGCCATCAGCGAAGCAAGGGACGAAGCCGACCGCATCATCTCCGACGCAAACGCGCAGGCAGCGGAAATCGCGGAACATGCCGAAGAAGAGGCTGCCGCAAAAGCCCGCCTGATTCTCGAAGAAGCGGCAAAAGGTGCGGAAGAAATCCTCGCCGGAGCCGAAAATGACGCCGCGGAAAGCAAAAAGACCGCCGCATCCCTGTTCGAAACCGCAGGAAAGATGTACGGCGAGGTATGCGCGTTCCGTGACTCCCTGTTTGAAATTTACAATTCCCACATCGAATCCATCGAGCGCATGACGGAAGCGGCTGAGCACGCCATGGGTACGATCGAGGATACATACGGCCCTGCGGATGACGCGGAGGAACCCGAACTTCCCGCAGACGAGCCCGATGAAATTCCCGAAGAGCCCGAGATTGAAGTCGAGTTTTTCGAGGAAGAAGAACCCGCGCCGGAAGAAGAGCTTCTCTCAGATGACGCGCTGCCGGTCGTTGATCTGGTGATCGATCCCGCGGATGAGTTTGACGAACCCGATCCCGGACTGCTCGAAGACGGCACCGGAGAACCGGAGGAACCCGTGTTTGATCCCGACGAAGCGGATGCGCTCCCGGACGGCATGATCGACGCGTACGACGAGGACGAATACGACGAGATTCCCTTCGAAACGGAAGAATCCGACGACTTTGCCGATGCTGACTACGCTGACGGCGATCCCGCTGACTTCGGGGAAGACGATTCCGCAGTCTTTGACGCGATCGACAGTGTTGCCGACGACGATGACGGATTCCGCATTGACTGGAGCCGCCGTGCCGTGGAAGAAGACGATGACGGATACGACGAATTCGAGGACGAAGTACCCGCGGAAGAAGATGCGGCAGAGCAGACAGAACCTGCCGAGAAGTCCGCATTCGCCAATATCGACGAGCTGTTCACCGCGGAAGGAGAAGCTGACGAGCTGTCCCTGACGGATGAGTTCAACCTCGTTTTCAACTCCTCCAACGCGAAGAAAAACGTGGAGCAGATCCGCCGTCAGCCCACCGTTGCTCCCGAAAAACCGAAAAATCCCAAAAAGCATCAGAAATTCTGAGTTCTGGTGAAAGGTAAAACATGATACTGAATATTCTCATCATACTCTTTGTGATTGCCGCCGATCAGCTCACGAAAGCATGGGCGTCGTCCGCACTCAAGGAGATTGCAACCATGCCGGTCATCGAGGACGTAATCCACTTCACCTACGTTGAAAACCGCGGAGCCGCCTTCGGAATGCTCGCCGATCACCGGTGGATTTTCATGGCGCTCTCCATCGTCGGCATTGCGGCACTGTTCGTCTGGATGACGGTTGACAAAACAATCAGCCGTCCCATGAAGGCGATTCTTGCCATGATTATCGGCGGCGGCATCGGCAACATGATCGACCGCGTCATGCTCGGCTACGTCGTGGACTTCATCGACTGCCGCTTCATTGACTTCTACGTATTCAACGTGGCGGATTCGTTCGTCACCGTCGGATGCGCCCTGTTCGTGGTGCTTCTGGCGATTGCGGAATACAAAACGGCAAAGGCGAAGAAAGCTGCCGCGGAGGATGGTGGAGATCATGAATGATGCAGGCTGGCTGAACGACGAAGCTGCAGAAACCCTGATCTACACCGCGGAAGAGAACGGTGAACGGCTGGATTCCTTCATCGCGCGCATGTCCGGTATGAGCCGTTCCGCTGCACAGCGTCTCATGGACGGCGTCACGGTCAACGGCAATCCTGCGGCGAAAAACTGCAAGCTGAAAGCCGGCGATACCGTGGAAGTCATCCTGCCCGAGAATGAGGACTGCGACGCTCAGCCGGAGAACATCCCGCTCACGTTCTGCGCCCCCGCCGGGATTAGGGGCGCCGTCACCAGCGAAGCGCAGTCCTTGAACGTTTCATGCAGATAGATCGCGCCCTCCGGGATCCGAGGCGCTTCTGCCAGCGACCCGCACCCAT
>JAFTPW010000376.1:0-3477 GCA_017463075.1 Clostridia bacterium | reverse complement strand
TGAAGACGAAAGACAGCGCGGTATCCGTTTACGCCCAGCAGATTCTCGCACAGGTACGGCAGGCAGTTGTCGGCAAGGATGCGGTTCTTCTGCGGGTGCTCGCCGCGATTCTCGCAAAGGGGCATATCCTGCTCGAGGACGTTCCCGGAGTCGGCAAAACCACGATGGCGCTCGCCTTTTCGCGGGTACTCGATCTTGAATACAACCGTGTTCAGTTTACGCCCGACGTGCTCCCGTCCGATGTGACCGGATACTCCATTCCCGACCGGAATACCGTCGAAATGCACTATCAGAAAGGCGCGATTCTGTGCAATCTGTTCCTCGCGGACGAGCTCAACCGTGCCACATCAAGAACGCAGTCCGCTCTGCTCGAAGCCATGGAGGAAGGGCAGGTCACCGTCGACGGGATCAGCCATCCTCTGCCCGAGCCGTTCGTCGTCATCGCAACGCAGAATCCCACCGGCGCCGCAGGAACGCAGATGCTCCCGGACAGCCAGATGGACCGCTTCATGATCCGGCTCAGCCTCGGCTATCCCAGCCCGAAGGACGAGGTCGCGATGGTTCTCAGCCGGCAGGGCGTCAATCCCGTCAAGGCACTTGCTCCGCTGATGAACCGTGCGGATCTGGCGGCGATGCAGGACGAAGTTGAGAAAACCTACGTCCACGAAGCGGTGGTGAAATACATCGTCGATCTGATCACGGCAACGAGAACGTCCGAAGATATCCTCCGCGGCGCAAGTCCCCGTGCAACGCTTGCCGTCACCGCGATGGCAAAATCCGCCGCACAGCTGAGAGGACGCGACTACGTTGTTCCGGCGGATGTGCGTGAGGTTTTCGCATGGACGACGGCGCACCGCCTGCTTCTCTCGTCCAAAGCGGAATCGCAGGGAAGAAGTGCGGACGAAATCCTGAAAGAAATCGTGGAGCAAACGCCCGCTCCGAGAATGCGCTGATATGGCTGACCGCAGATTTCTTTACATCCTCGGAATTGCGGGATGCCTGACCTTTTACCTCGCCTATCAGAAGTGGTTTGCGTGGATTGTGCTGATGGCGGTGCTTCTTCTGCCGTGGCTTTCGCTGATTCTGAGCCTGCGCGCGATGCTGAGCACGAAGCTGAGACTGAAAGTGCCGGAGAAGCTCACGCAGGAATCGGACGCACAGATCCGGCTGGAGGCACGTTTTTCCGGAGTCCGCCCGCCGCTGAAATGCCGTATCCGCGTCATAAAGCCGATCACGGGCGAATCGTGGCTGATGAAGTCCGGTGACGCACTCCCGACGGAGCACTGCGGCGGACTCATCGTGCGGACGGAAACGGCGAAGGTCTACGACTGGCTCGGTCTGTTTTCGCTGAATGTCCGCAAGCCGCCGTCCTCGACCGTGCGCGTGATGCCGTCGCCGAAGGAAATTCCGATTCCCGGTGAGCTGTCGCAGTATCTTGCGCGCGCATGGCGTCCGAAACATGGCGGCGGATACGCGGAAAACCACGAAATCCGACCGTACCGACCCGGGGACACCCTGAATCTGGTGCACTGGAAGCTCTCGGCGAAGGTGGACGAAATGATGCTTCGCGAGCCGATGGAGCCGGATCAGGGACTCATGCTCCTGACAATCGATATCAGCGGCACACCGGACGAGCTTGACCGGAAATTCACCCGCCTGATCTCCTACGGGGAACGCCTGCTCGGACGCGGTGCGGCATTTGAAGTTCTCGCGCTGACCGGAAACGGACTGGAATCGTGGTTCATCCGGGAACAATCCCAGCTTGCGGACTGCGTCGACGATCTGCTGTGCGCGCCGTATGCCCCGGAGGGATCGCTGACCGAAAACGAGTACGCATCCGTCCTGCGGTATCACATAGGAGGTGAGCCGGATGAAGACTAAAATCCTCCGTCACGTCCTCGCCGCGCTGTATTCGTTCGTGTTCGCAGTCTCTGCCGTCGGATGCATCGTCACGGGATTTGACCTGAGTGCCGCGCATTCCGGGTGGATTCTGATCTGGTGCGCCGTGTTCGCCGTGATTCCGGCTGTGCTGTGGTTCTTCCGCTTCGGCTGGATCGGGATCGTGCTTCTCTCCGTCCGCGGCGCCTTTGCCATCTGGCAGGACGGGGCACTGTGGGATGAAATTCAGTCCCTTGCTTATACGATCAGCTCGCATTATCACAATGTTTACAACTGGCAGACCATCGGCGAGTCGGTGACGGACGGGATCGATCTCGCCCTGATCCTGCTTGCATACCTGATCGCGATGGCTGTGAATTTCTGCATCTGCCGCAGCCGTCCCTTGTTTACGGCGATTGTACCGGTGATTCTGCCGCTGGTGCTGTGTCTCATCACGACGGATACCCTCCCGGACGAGATCGTTCTTCTGCCGATGATGGCGGCGATTGTGATCCTGATCCTGACCGACTGGGTCCGGCGGCAGAGTCCGATGCAGTATCCGAAGCTGACCTTCCGTGTGCTCATCCCGTCTGCGGCGGCGCTGATTCTTCTGTTCGCGCTCAATCCGCAGGAGGAATATGTCAACCGCGCGGCGGAGCTTCAGAAAAACGTCACCGGGATGATTGAGCGGATCGGTGATACAGCGGAAGCGGTTGTCAAGGGCAGCTTCACGGGATTTCACGCCGCACAGAGTCTGGATCTCCGCGATGTCGGTCCGAAAAGCGACTACACCTACTCCGTGATGCGCGTCACCTCTCCGTTTGACGGTGCACTCTACCTCCGCGGGCGCGATTATGATGTCTACACCGGAACGGACTGGGAATCGACGAAACTCAGGCACGAAACCTTCACCACAGCCCCATCCGGAACGGGAAATGTGACCGTCTGGACGTTCGGTGTGAAGGGATTCCGATATGTGCCGTACTACACAACCGACGAAATTGAGCTGATTTCCGGTTATGCAGAGAATGACGAAAACGAGAGCGTGTACAGCTATCCCGTCGCGCGCGTTCCGATGAAGATGACCGGTACAGCTCCCGACGAAGACCACTACACCGATCTGCCTGCGGATACGTACAAATGGGCGAAGGAGCTGCTGAAAACGATCGTCTCGGGCAATGCATCCGAGTGGAGCAAAACCGAAGCCATCGCCGGTTATGTCCGGAACAGCGCGTCCTACGATCTGTCCACTGCCGCGATGCCGGAGGAAAACGGGGATTTTGCGCGCTGGTTCCTCACTGAGAGCGACACCGGCTACTGCGTCCATTTCGCAACTGCCGCCGCCGTTCTGCTCCGTGCCGCCAAGATTCCAGCGCGGTATGTCGAAGGCTACCTGATCCACTGTCAGGCGGACGAAAAAACGCCGGTGACGAATCACGAAGCGCACGCGTGGGTCGAGTATTACGATTCCGGCTCCGGGGTCTGGCGGATTCTCGAAGCAACGCCCGCCGCAGGAATTTCGCCGCCCGCAGATGTGACCGCACCGGATGACCCCGACGAAACCGATGAAACCGAGCCTGAGGAAACTGAGTCTCCCGA
>JAFTPW010000375.1:0-2672 GCA_017463075.1 Clostridia bacterium | reverse complement strand
TTCCCTCTTCCCTTTTCCTTCTTACTTCCACAACCCGTCCGGGTATTCGCCGGCGTCGATGAGGTCGTGGAGCTTCTTGATAACGTCGGGCTTGTCGTCCGCGTAGGTGACGCCGAACCACTTTGCGGTGGTGGTCAGAACCTTGACGTCGCACTGACCGGCATGCATCATCTTGCCGATGGTGTTCGGGAGATAGCATTCTGCCTTCATGGGATCCGCTGCGTTCATGAGATTGCCGATAAATGCGGAGAATTCTGCTTCCAGACCGTCAAATACCTTGGGAGTGAAGCCCCAGAAGTTCATGGAAACGACGGTGTCATCGGGAATGTGGACCTTTTCGCCGTTGTCTTCGTACCATGCGCCGCCTTCTTCCTTGTTCAGCTTGGTGCGTTCCTCGATGCTCATGAGGTATCCGTCCTCGTCCGCATGGCATTCACCGCGCGCTACGGAGCCGTTTTCGGTGAGCGTGTTGCCGAGCATGTAGCCGACCATGCAGAAATGTGCGCTTTCGGGATCGGTGTTCTTGATGAATTCCGCAGCCTTCATGTATGCGTCGCGTCCGTAGAAGTCATCCGCATTGATAACAGCGAAGCCGTCCTTGAGAACATCCTTGCCGCAGAGGAGCGCGTGTGCGGTGCCCCAGGGCTTGGTGCGTCCTTCGGGAATTTCGCTGCCCTCGGGAACGCCGACTTCCATACCCTGGAACGCGTATTCCACGGGGATTCTTTCTTCAATGCGATGACCGACGGTTTCGCGGAAAATCTCGTAGTTCTCTTCCTTGATGACGAAAACAACCCGGTCAAATCCCGCCTTGATTGCGTCAAAAATGGAGAAATCGATGATGAATTCGCCGTGTTCGGTAAACTTGTCAATCTGCTTTAAGCCGCCGTAACGGGAACCCATGCCCGCGGCGAGAATAAATAATGTCATAATAGCCTCCTGTGCGGTGAATCGAAAGTATTGTGGTATCGTTCAGACCAGTTCTCTTTATATTGTATCTCAACCCGCTGTCAATTGCAAGGGTTTCCGGCGAAAAAGTGTGCGATTTTTCCGAAAAACTTGCCCGGTGCACAGAAATAAACAGACGGAAGACGCCCGCATGCAGGAGAGTCCTCCGTCCGCTGTCCGATTCAGGTCAGTCCGTTTTTGTACCGCAGGTGCATTTCTTTTCCCCGTCGTTCTGAGGAGTGCCCGTGCCGCCGGAGGGTGAGAATTCCGCAACCGGGAACTCCATCTGCCGGAAGAGACTGCACGGATCCTCGCTCACGGGCATGACGCATTCCTTCTCGGGCACGGCGTATTCCACCGCATTGATGAGATACTGTGCCGGACGCTCGATCCGCACGACCGAGAAGAACCCGAGCGACGCCAGAAGAACCGCACCGTCCGCGTCATCCGTCAGATCGCACGACAGATTCCGGCAGACGCATTCGGGAATTTCGTCAACCGTGCAGCAGGAACAGCACCGGCACGGCTTGTGAGGCTCGACGACCTTCGTATTCAGAATGATCGGATCGACCGTCTCCAGAACCGCCACGGGAAGCGTGTTCGATGAGTGGGTCTTGCCGGGTTCACAGCAGAAGCTGCCGCCGTACTCGCTCCGGAAGACGCTCACATTTCCTTCACCGCCGAAGAGGATGACCTTTTTCTCGACCGCCGCGACGCCTTC
Organism: Clostridia bacterium; assembly: GCA_017463075.1. GTDB lineage: Bacteria > Bacillota > Clostridia > Oscillospirales > CAG-272 > UMGS1696. Next base: position 1,003 of record JAFTPW010000375.1, on the reverse strand, counting down.
GAAGTCCTGCATATTGCCGGGACCGACGCATGCCTCGAAGTTGATTTTTACGTAGATCCGGATGAAAAGCTGATAGAAGCCCCGGTTGAACGGTACCGGATCGATGCTGATGCACGACCAGAGCACCTTCGCACATTTCGCGCGCACAACGGAGGTTCTGTCGATGATTTCCTGTCCGATGCAGGTCAGATACACCCGCACGTCCTCGAAGCAGTCCTTGTCGCGGCAGGAGTCGAGAACACGGTGGGTGTCGATGCAGACCAGATCCCGCTCACGCGAGCAGGAACCGCTGTTTCTGTATTCAGCCATTTTATATAGTCCATAACCTTTCCCTGAGATGCCGTGAAGGAGAAAGTTCCTTCAGTCCCATCATATGCATCCGGGCGGCCGATTGACAGAAAAATACCGTACAAACCCGGGCGGATTCATACGGTATTGCAGGTGTTCAGATTAAGTCACTCAGGATACGTACTTGAGGAGCTTGAGAACGGTTTCGGAAGCTTCTGCGGGATCGATGGAAGAGGTGATAACGCAGTTGACGTCCTTGCCTTCCAGGAGAGCGGAGAGCTGGGTGAGGAACTTGTCGAAACCTTCGCTGTCGTTCTGGCAGATCTTGAGAGCGGAGTCGATGAACAGGTCGGTCACGTCGTGGTTGGAAGCGAGGATACCTGCGATGAAGCCGTAGAGGGACTGAGCGTCAGCAACAGCGTATTCTTCGGTGTCGATGAGACGTGCGGTGTACTTGATGTCGAACTTGAGCTTGTCACCCTTTTCGATGCAGACAACGGAACCCTTGCTGGTGTCAAGAGCGTTGTTTACGAATTCGATGAGGGTCTTGGTCTTGCCGGAACCTTTTTTGCCGATGAGAAGTTTAATCTGAACTGATTATTCTTTGCAGTAATATCAATTGCAAAGTTCGAACCCGGCACAATTGCTACCTTCTTTTCAAGGCACTTATCTACTATCGGTGAAATATCATCAATTGTCGGACACTTACACCATA
>JAFTPW010000374.1:0-6541 GCA_017463075.1 Clostridia bacterium | reverse complement strand
TTCATTTTTTGAACCTCTTTCTTGAAATTACATATGAATTATGATATAATATTTATACATTGATCCTGAACCTGAAAGAAGGAATCTTATGGCGTTTCCCGAAATTTTCAAAAACGACGGACAGACGGTTACATACAATTCATCATGTTCCTACAGTCTGCCTTCCTGTCATATCCATAACCACAACGAGCTTCTGCTTCTGATCTCAGGCAAGTTACGTCTTGAGAACAATCTTGAAATCACAGAAGTAGACGCTCCTGCCGCCATAATCCACAACAGTTATACCATGCACCGCGCCGAACTTCTTGAAGGGCAGTATGAACGGTATGTAATCAATTTCGACGACAATACTCTTGATACAATCGAGCCGCTGAGTCAAACGATACGCTTTTTCAAAAATGCCAATATGACTGTTGTACGCCTTACAGATGAGATGAAAAAAATACTCGAAGGCTATGCGGTTCGGTATTCTTCGTTCAGCACAGAAGACGGAAGCCGCAACGCTCTGACCTGCTTGATTCTGTATGAAATTGCAAAATACCGCTCGCAGGATAATTCTGTCAAGCTCCGTGCTCCGATTTCGTATATCAACGACGTAATGCAGTATATCTCACAGCACTACAGCGAGAATTTCACCCTTGACGATCTTGCCGCACAGTTTTATATCAGCCGTGCAAAGCTGGCATCGGACTTTACCGGCAGTATCAACATGACGGTAAAGCAGTACACAACCCTTGTGCGTATGAATGTGGCAAGAGGAATGATTATCGACGGCGTATCGGTTTCAGAAACGGCTCATGCCTGCGGATACAACAACACAAGCAATTTTACGTCAACCTTTGCAAAATACTTCGGCAGCAGTCCGGCGAGATACAAAAGCTCAGTCGGAAAATAAAACAGATCACACCCGTGATGTCTTTCGCAGATGATTGTCTGATCTGCTGAAATGAGCTATCGGGTGTTTTTTTCTTTTACCTGTTATCGCTTTTCATTATATCACACTTTAGTCAGTATGCAGGGTAAAAAACAACTACAATTTCCGCACTCAAAAACCAAAATCATCTGAATCAGAAAAAACGGCTTCCCGGATGCTTGACTTGACGGTATTCCTGTGTTAAAATGCAGAAAAACACTTTAAATCAAGGAGAACCAACATGAGCTACGAACAGTACGTACCCTACCTGCCCGCTGAAGACCGTTACTCGAAGATGCCCTATCGCAGATGCGGCAGAAGCGGTCTCAAGCTCCCGGCAATTTCCCTCGGACTCTGGCACAACTTCGGGGACATCACCCCGTTCGGTGTACAGCAGAAAATCCTCCGCACCGCGTTTGACAACGGCATCACCCACTTCGACCTCGCGAACAACTACGGCCCGCCGTACGGTGAAGCGGAACGCAACTTCGGCGAACACATGAAGCGCGACTGGCACATCTGGCGTGACGAGCTGGTGATCTCCACCAAGGCAGGATTCGACATGTGGAAGGGTCCCTACGGCAACGACGGCTCCCGGAAATACCTCATCGCGAGCATCGACCAGTCCCTGAAACGCATGAACCTCGATTACGTTGACATTTTCTACCACCACAGACCCGACGACGGCACTCCGATTGAAGAAACCATGGGCGCACTGTACGACATCGTCAAGAGCGGCAAGGCGCTGTATGCGGGCATCTCCAACTACAATCCCGATCAGGCTCGCCGTGCAATCCAGTGCATGAAGGAGATGGGTATGCACATGCTCATCCATCAGCCGAATTACAGCATGTTCAACCGCAGCATCGAGCACGGGCTGACCGATGTTCTCGCGGAAGAAGGCGTCGGCATCATGGCGTTCGGTCCTCTCGCAGGCGGCAGACTCACCGGACGTTACCTGAACGGGATCCCGGAAGACTCCCGCGCAGGTCATGACCCGAGATTCCTCCGTCCTTCCGACATCAACGAAAACCTCATGAAGACCGTGCGTGCCCTCAATGCCGTTGCGGAAAGACGCGGTCAGACGCTCGCACAGCTTGCACTGGTATGGGCGCTCCGCAATCCCGTTGTCACCTCCGCCCTCATCGGTGCATCCAAGCCCGAGCAGGTCGCGGAAAACGTCAAGGCGCTCGACAACATGAATCTCTCCGAGGAAGAGCTGAACGAAATCGACGCAATCCTCGCGAACCGGTAAGTCCCGGCAAAAAAATACAGGAAAATGCAGTAGGATCTCCATGCCGTGAAGCGCATTTTCCTGTTTTTTGTTTTATACGATCGCCGAATTTCTCAGATGCGGATCGGCAGACCGACCATCGGGCCGACAAGCAGTGTGATCGCCGGGAATACCAGACAGAGGATGAGCACGACGATGATGCCGGGCAGAACGCCGTCCTTGGTTTCCCACCAGCCGTAATGCTTGTTGACGAGAACGGTGGCGTTCAGTCTGAGCACGAAGAATGTGCAGTGCAGCATCAGAACGGGCAGCATCATGAGGGAAGGATTGTAGCCCATGGTGATGCAGATCGGGCTGACGAGGGTCATAATCAGTACGTAGATCGTGTTGACGGTGACGCAGATGTTTTCCAGAACCGCCATGATAAGGCAGGTCACCACGATGAACATGTAGGGATTCAGACCGGTGAAGATGGGAGAGAGCAGTTCGGTGAACAGTGCGGAGAGACCGGTTTTGGTCAGCAGACTGCCGATGGTGCCGGCGAAGAGGATGATGAACAGAATCGTCATGGGGACGTGCTCAAACATCTTTTTCACGGGAACGCAGCCGATGACGGGCAGAACCGCAATGATCGCACAAGTCAGCGGAACGGCAGTGGAATGTCCGCCGAGGAAGAGCCATACCACCATAACGGCGGTCAGAACCAGCCAGCGGATTTCGCATCCCTGCATGGGACCGAGCTCCTTGTACAGATTCTGGTAGTATTCCAGCGGGAGCGTGTTTTTGAAGTCGGACTTTTTCAGACCCATACCCTTGATGTAAATGGCAAGGGAAGGAACCACGGTCAGAAGCACGGCAGGAACACCGACGGATGCAAACTGACGGTAGGTGATGGTGTACGCACCTTCGGTCGCGGATTCGAGGATGCCGATGCCGAGCAGGGCACTTGCGGAACAGCCGTTGATGAGAGCCATACCGCCGAGATAGGAGCCGGTAACGATCAGCACCATCATCACGCGTCCGACTCTGGATTCGCCGGGCTTTTCACCCATGGTCAGAAGCAGACCGTTGACGATACCGCTCATCATGATGATGACGGCGGTGTTGGAAATGAACGCGGACAGAAGCGCGGAGCAGAGACCGACGGCAAACACCATCATGATGGGCTTGTCATAGAATTTTCTCAGGAAGATCAGCGCAAGCCGCTTGCCGAAGGGAGTTGTAGCCGCGCCTGCGGAAACCACGGACAGCGCGAACATGGAGACGAAGGATGAGGTACCTGTGCTTGTCTGGATGACGCTCCATTCCCAGAATCCGAGGAAGAAGCCCGCCACGGGAACCATCAGCGTGGAGACGACCATATCCCACGGCTGGATCAGATAGCACAGGATCAGGGACAGGAACACGCCGAGCGCAAGTCCTGTTTTTTCGCCGTATGCACTGAGAGGAAGCTGGGAGCATCCGAGCATCAGCGCAAGAATGACGAAGGGCATGATAATCGTTTTCTTTTTGCATTTCACACCGGTGGTGAGACCGTTCCAGTCGAGGATGCCTTCACGGATTTTCGGTTCGGTTGTATTCATAATACATTTCTCCTTGCAGTCAGTTTTTCAGTCCACGACGGGCGGCTTTTTCACCGGTTCGGGATGATTTTTGCAGCCGATGCGGAAGAATTCGCCGGTTTCCTTGCGTTTCCATGTGGCGCGCATGGGCATGGGATGCTCCATCCGTACAGCGTCACGCGGGCAGGAGTTGACACAGCATCCGCAGAACCAGCATTCGTCGGGATAGGTCACAATCGGCGGCTTTCCTTTTTCCGGGTTGGGCATCATCACGTCCGCGCGGCAGGAATTCACGCAGGTATTGCATCCGACACAGCGTTCCGCATCGAAGAACAGCGCGGAGCTCGGTGTGGCGGGATTGGAGACGAGATAGGCTTTCTGATAATCCATGATGATCCTCCTTATTCACAGTCGTCCAGACGTGCGTCAAGGGCGGCATATTTGTCGTAGTTGGCTTTGAAGCTGTCTTCCCACGGAGCCTGCAGATAGTAGTCCAGCGGAATGCTGCCGGTGACATAATCGCCGTTTTCGTCACAGCTGACCGTGATGAAGACATCATATTCCGGCGGGTCAAATTCGGGATAGTCGGTGCGCTTGAAGTCGAAAACCTTCGTGCTTGCCTTCCGTGCCATGCTTGCGTGAAGCGTCAGTTCCGAACATTCCACCTGTGCGTAGCATTCGAGAACTCTGCCAAGCTCATGAGGATTGCGTGCCCACAGCATCGGCATTTCGGCTTCCCGGATGCTTTCGAACCATGCAAGACCCTGCTTCAGGAGCTTTTCAGTCTTGTATTCGGTGCAGTGATCCTGCATAACGCGGCAGCAGCCGTTCTTGAATTCCTTCCAGCCGATGCCGTCCGTGCGCTTGACGGATGCATAAACACGTTCTTTTTCCGCCGCAATCTGTGCTTCGTCGAGAACTGCGGTGTCCTCTCTGTGATCCCGGATGAACGCCACCATATTCCGCGCGGCATAACGACCGGTTACATGAGCGCCGGATGCGTAGTTGTTCGCCACCATCAGACCCGCCGCATACAGACCGTCGAGCGTGGTCTTCAGATGCCAGTCCGTGACCGCGCAGTTGCTGGTACGATGGCTGTCGCGCCACTGCGGAACGTTGGTACCCATCCACGACGGTTTGGTCAATGCCTGATCGGGTGTGAAAATGGGAAGCTGAAGCAAATCCTTTTCGGGGTCAAATCCGTATTCGCTGTATAATTTATAAACGGGATAATTGGTTCTTCCTTCGTTGCCGATCATCAGACCCCAGAGCGCCCGTCTTTCCTGCGGATCCATCTGAGTCATGTCGGCGTAGAAAGGCAGCTCATACACGCCCTGTTTAATCAGCTCGGGCAGATTGGACGGAAGCTGAGCCATGCCGCCGCGGTCATTCGCTCCGGTGCTCTTCATGGGACTGGGCCATGCCTTGTCAAAGAAATCCTCCCATTCGGTGACTTCTTTGCCGTTTTTGATATAGGGAATCTTCTTGCCGTTTGCGTCTACGATGGGACAGGGATACCACGTGTTGCTCCAGTCCCCGACGCCGTATGCGGGCCAGCGGAACGGACCTCCGGCGATACCGGTGTTGTTGCTCTCCATCAGCGTCATTTCCGCGCCGGCTTTTGCCATGATCGCCTGACCTTCGCCCACGCAGTTGGAGTCCCAGTGCTTACTTCCGCCGCCGTTGATTTCCGTGGAGTGTACCCAGAGTCCCTGCGGAATGCCCGTTGCCACAAGAACAGCCTTCGCCTTCCAGACGTAGAATTCGCCGGTTCTCAGGCTGACACCCGTTGCACCGATGACGGTCGCTCCCTTGCCGGTTTTGCCGTCCTTTGTCAGGAGACTGGTCGCGCTGATGTGCTCGAAGAACTGTACACCAAGCCGTGCGCATTCCTTTTTCATCAGCGGCTTCATCAATGCACCGCCCTTGAGACGGATGACGCCTGCCTGCTTGTAGTCGTATGCCACGGTCAGCTTGGTTTCAGGATCGCGGAATGCTGCACCTTCAAATTCACCGGCTTCGTCGCGGATGGGACATCCCATTTTTTCAAGTTCCAGCAGAGCATCGTAGCTTTCCACGGCACTCATATACCGCTGGTGAGCCATGGTGAATTTGCCGCCCCAGTACGGGGTATTCAGAAAATATTGGGTCGCTTCTTCCGGGGTCACGGTACAGAACGGTGCTCCGCAGGCTTCATGCCAGTGGTCAACACCGGAACCGCCGGAACCGGAATAGTTGATGGGACCCTTGTCCACCAGAGCAACCGTTGCTCCGCGTCCTGCCGCTTCAATCGCTGCCGCTGTTCCCGCAAGACCGCCGCCGAGAATGAGAATATCCACCTCGTACCGGTTTTCCCTGCCGTAATTCACGGGATATGGCCATTCCATTGCAGGAGCCACGTTCTGCACATCCGTGATGTTCTTGTACATTGTCATTCCTCCTTGATTTTCGGTTCTGCGCTCAGGGCGAAAATAAGAAAAACCGCCCCAAAGCTTGTTTTGCTTTGAGACGGGTAAAAGTCTGAAAATTTACTCGCGGTACCACTCAAATTGCGGAACTGAATTCCGCCTCCTCTTGGGGATCCGACAATCCCTATGCACTGACGCAGCATGCTCGGGGAACCCTACACACGCATTCACGCTTCAGGCACCCAGCTCGGAAGTGTAAGGGGATGGGGTCCGCATAACCGGTTCGCACCATCCCACCGGCTCTCTGCTCTGCTTGCTGCCCAGACCATTCTTCGTCATCGCTTTTAACCTTTAACATTTTAGCATAATAAATCGTTAATGTCAATAGATTTCCGTTTTTTTGGTGAATACGTCGGATTCCGCT
>JAFTPW010000373.1:0-3393 GCA_017463075.1 Clostridia bacterium | reverse complement strand
TGCTCACAGGTGATGTCGTTGAGCGGATGGCAGAAGCAGCATTCGATCGAGCAGAGACGGATGCACACGTTTTCGCGGGGCTTGGTGATCTTCGGGACGTTTCTCGTGTACTGGTATGCGAGCGTGTCGATGATGACGTTCGGGTAGTCGTCCTTGATATCGTCGGCAACCGCGTTGACAAAGCGCAGGAGCGTACCCATGTGGCTTCCCTCTTCCGCGTCAACGGCGGCGCATTTTTCGCATTTGCAGTAATTCTGGCAGTCGTTCTGGGAGACGGACACAATGGTGCAGCCGGGATCCTTTTTGAGAATCTCGCGCACGCCAGCCTTGACCTTTTCCAGCACTTCCGGATCGGACAGACACGGCTGCTCATGCTGGGGAACGCCGGTGAACGTCTGCATCGTATGCACGAACGCGCCGTAGCGGATATAGCCGCCCCATTCTTCCGGGATCGGACGGTTGTTGATGCCGTTTTTCAGGCTCCACATGATGTCATTGCCGCACTGCCAGTCGGACTGCCGGTATTCGAACACGGGTGTGTAAGCGTAATCCTCATCCACGATGATGTCGCCGTCGCCGTAGGTTTCCAGTGTGGGAGTGAAGAACCGCACGCCTGCGTAATGTTCGAGGAATTCGTAGACCCCGTGGAGCACACCGCTTCCTCCGCCGCCGAGAATGGTGATGCCGTCTTCCCTTACCTGAATGCGAAATCCGTCGCGGGCAATGTCTCCGGCTGTTTTCAGCGCAACAGTGAATTCGCCGTCATCGGTAATTCCGGCGATTTTATTGAGGTACGACGCCAGCTCCTTTGCCGCGTTCTGCTCGGGTGCGGATGTGCCGGGAACATATTTGACCGCGGTGATTTCCTTCCCTTTTACAATCAGTCTGCGCATGGTCAGTCTCCTTTCGTATTGTCAGAATATTTCGTCAGATCAGCTCGGACGTGTGTGCCGCTTTGGACCGTCTCGGTGCCGCGCCTGCGAGGTGGGAGATGTCGCGGTATTCGGGAAGATCAGCGTCCTCGAACAGATCCGCGGGAACCTGTGACGTCCAGCCGGCTTCGTCAAATTCCGGTGCATCGATGCCCAGCCCGTACAGCACAATCGCCGCAAGGTCACGGATGTTCATCACATCAATCCAGCCCTTCTTCACGCCCCTGCCGGATGCCGCGAAGGTGACGAGTCTTTCTTCATCCGTCCATCCGCCGTGGCCTGTGCCGTAACCGCCGTGGTCTGCAATCACGATGAAGAGGGTTTCGTCGAGAATTCCGGCTTCCTTCACCGCTTCGTATGCGTCGTTCATCAGCTCGTCAACCTCGTGGATCCGCTGTAAGTGCTTCTCCGTGCCGTAGCCGTGACCGTGACCCGCGCCGTCGACGCTGTCAAGCTGGGTGAACAGGAACGTCGGCTTCTTTTCGCGGATGTAGTCGCAGATCATTGGCATCAGTTCGGTATCCCGTGCGGTTTCGTGCGCGACGTTCTGGTTGTTCTCAACGATCCCGAAGGTGATGGGATTCCAGTCGCAGTAGGAACCGAGCTCCGCGTCGGGCATAACCTCACGGATGCGGCGGAACAGGGACGGAAACGGGGAGTCGGTGGGATACGGAGTCGAGGATACGATGCCGTTGGTCAGCTTGTGAACCTCGGGACCCACGCCGAGCAGCATGGAGCCCCAGCATTCCGCGCTGATGGTCGGATTGGACGAAAGCGCCGTATAGGTCACAGCTCCGTCTGCGAAAATGCGGTCGAAATGCGGCGTATCGGCGTCCTTGACGAAACCGCCCGCGCCGTCGATACCGATCACGATGATGTGCTTGTAGTTCTTCATGATGTCTTCCTCCGGTGTATGGTAATGATTGAAGTTCGATTTATCTGCCGAGCAGAGTCTTCATTGCCGCCCAGCCGCTGTCCGCATAGAAGCGATGTCCGCCGTCTCCGATGACGAGTGCGGTATTTCCGGATGCGCCTGCGGATTCGTACATGGATTCGATGATGCCGTAGGTTTCCTTCACTCCGCCGAGCGGGAAGATATTGTCGTCCTTTCCGCAGACCACGACGAGCTTTTTCGGCGCGATCATTGCCGCAAGGTCACCCATATCGAAGTATTTCGCGATGCCCGGGACATAGTTGCAGGAGCAGTGGTGGAGCGAGACGATGGAATCGTGGTAGGTGCATACGGCGCAGGAGGGCATGTATCCGTCAAAACGATGCTCGAGACATGCCGCGTAATACGTGGTCGTGCCGCCGCCGGAGTTGCCCGTGAGAACGGAGCCTTCCATGGTGACAAGATCCGCGAAATGCAGGAGAACCGCATCGACGGCACGGGAGATATCCCAGATGCGCTCGCCGATGACAGTCCGTCCGAGAAGGAGCGCGGTCATCACCGGTCTTTCGCATGCAGGGCCTTTTTCCGTTCCGCCGCACAGTCCGAAGCCGCGCTGATCGATCGCAAGAGCCGCGTAGCCTTCCTTCACCGCACGTACGGCAAAATCGCGGTCGCCGCCTTTGATCGTTTCCTCGTCCCCCGGGTATTTCGGCATGCCGAGGGAAATGTGCGAACCCTTCGAATGTCCCTGAAGGCAGACACAGAGCGGCAGTTTACCCATCTGCTGTGCGGGCAGGAGCAGGTCGCAGTGGGCGAAATACCCTTCCTCGGTCTGGAGCGTGAAGTGGATGTGCCGGTTTCCGTTCAGTTCATCTTCCGCGGTGATTTCAAACAGCGGCTCGCACGGGACAAATTCGTCCATCCCGAGAAGCTCCCGCAGTTTTTCGGTGCAGGATGCGCGCCAGACTTCGAAATCGTCCGTGCCGTTGTACCGCATGAGGGGCTTGTTTGCCGCGGAAAGTGCGATGTGATGCTGCAATGGCTGTGTGTTCATGGTCATCCTCCGTTCTGCTTATCATTCAGTCGCTATCAGTGCAATTTTCGACTCTTCCAGCGTCTCGAGCATGGCGATTACGTTTTCGCAGAGCGCGTCACCCGGAATGTCGTGCGTGGGAGCCGCGATCAGACCGCCGTTCGGGAATGCCGCAAGAAGCTCGCGCGTGACCTGACGGATTTCCTCCGGGGATTTCACGGGCAGGTCGCGCTGGGTGCTGATGCCGCCCCAGATTGCGATTTTTCCGTAGATTTTTTCGGCGTAGTCATAGCCGTAGATTTCCGGCTGGAAGGTGTTGTATGCGTTCAGTCCGATTTCGTACAGATCGTCCATGATTTCGCGGATATCACCGCAGGAATGCTGGAGAACGTACTTCCCTGCCGCGCGGACTTTGCCGTACATCCGGGCGAGACAGGGCTTGATGAATTCCCGCCAGCACACCGGACCCATGATGAGCCCCTTCTGCTGACCCCAGTCGTCGCCGAAATAGAAGCCGTCAAAGTCATACTCCAGCG
>JAFTPW010000037.1:0-3299 GCA_017463075.1 Clostridia bacterium | reverse complement strand
CACCGCGATCGAGGATTTTCTCGTCTTCATCGGTGCACAGAACGCGGCGTTCGACGTCATGAACTCGAAAATCATGAACGAATTCCGCAATTCCGTCAACCGGCAGGTCAACTGCGACACGGCAAACATCAAAAAACAGCTTGCAACATCCCAGAAATACATCGAAGCCATCCGCTATCTCACGGAAACGGGGAAGCTGGAAACCCTGTCGGAGGAACTCAGATCAACGGCGAAACTCCGCGTGGAGCACGATCAGCTCTCGCTCAGTGACCTTGCCAAACTGACGAATCCGCCGGTAACCAAGTCCGGACTCAAGCACAGACTGGAGAAAATCCTGTCCTGCGCCGACGAAATCCGGGCGGACGAATCAAAATAATCACGAAAACAACGGGAGGAGCTATGGGAAACTTCGTTCATCTGCATCTGCACAGTGAATACAGTCTGCTTGACGGGGCATGCCGTATCTCCGACATCCCGAAAGCAGCAAAGCTCGCCGGACATAACGCTGTGGCTCTCACCGACCACGGTGTCATGTACGGCGCAGTTGCGTTTTATAAGGCATGCAAAGCCGAAGGCGTCAAACCCATCATCGGGTGCGAGGTCTACGTGGCAAAGAGGAGCATGTACGACCGGGACAAGGATTTCGATGCGGGAAGCTGTCATCTTGTCCTGCTTGTGAAGAATCAGAAGGGCTGGGAGAACCTGATCTATCTCGTCTCAAAGGCGTACACGGAAGGGTTTTACTCCAAGCCGAGAATCGATACGGAGCTGCTGGAAAAGCACACCGAAGGTCTTGTGTGTCTCTCCGCGTGTCTTGCCGGCTATATCCCGCGGTGCATCGTTGCCGGGGAGTACGACAAAGCCGAAGCATACGCGCTCAGGCTGGACAGGGCATTCGGACGCGGGAATTTCTATCTCGAAGTGCAGGATCACGGACTCCGCGACGACGACGTGGTCTGCGAGGGCATCCGGAACATCTCCGCGAAAACCGGAATCCCCATGGCGGCTACCAATGACGTTCACTACATCAAAAAAAACGACGCCGAAATTCAGGCGACCCTGATGTGCATCCAGACCGGAAACGTCATCACCGACGGACGACCCATCGGGTTTGAAACGGAGGAATTCTACTACAAGAACACCTCCGAGATGGAGCGATTGTTCCTGGACTATCCCGATGCCTGCGAAAACACGCAGAAGATCGCCGACATGTGCTCCTTCGACTTTGAATTCGGACATACCAAGCTCCCACGCTACAAGCCGGAAAACGGTATGCCGCCGGACGAGTACCTGAAATCCCTCGCGTATGCGGGACTTGAGAAGAAATCCGCCGACGGTCACATCGTCTTCAGCGAAAAATATCCCCGTGAACTGTACGTCGGGCGGATTGAATACGAGCTCTCCGTCATCGCGAAAATGGGGTACAGCGAATACTACCTCATCGTGTGGGATTTCGTCCATCATTCCAAGAAAATGGGCATCCCCGTAGGTCCCGGCAGAGGATCCGGTGCGGGAAGCATCGTCGCATACCTCGTCGGCATCACGGACATTGACTCGATCCGGTTCGATCTGCTGTTTGAGCGGTTCCTCAATCCCGAGCGCGTCAGCATGCCCGACTTCGATATCGACTTCTGCTACGACCGCCGCGACGAAGCCATTGCCTATGTGCGCGAAAAGTACGGCGACGACCACACCGCGCAGATTGTGACGTTCGGAACGCTTGCGGCAAGAGCGGCAGTGCGTGACGTCGGACGTGCGCTCGGCATGCCGTACAATGACGTGGACGTAGTGGCAAAGCAGATTCCGCAGGAGCTCGGCATGACGCTTGAGAAGGCAATGCAGAACGAGACTCTGAAAGCCATGTACGACGACGATCCGGCTGTCGCAAAGCTCATCGACACGGCGTCGGCTCTGGAAGGAATGCCGAGACACGCATCCACCCATGCGGCGGGCGTTGTCATCACGGAAAATCCCGTCACATCGTACGTGCCTGTGTCCGTCAACAGCGGCGTGATCGTCACCCAGTTCGACATGGACACCATCGCGGAGCTGGGACTGCTGAAATTCGATTTCCTCGCACTCCGCTATCTCACCATCATCAACAACGCCGAGGTGCAGATCCGCGAAAACAATCCGTCGTTTGATCTGACCAAGGTGGACATTTCCGACTCCGCAACCTACGACACCATCTGTGCGGGACGGTGCGACGGCGTGTTCCAGCTCGAATCCTCGGGCATGCGCCAGATGCTCACCCAGCTCAGACCGCGGTGTCTCGACGATATCATCGCCGCAATCGCACTGTACCGACCGGGACCGATGGACTCCATCCCGAAGTACATCGAAGCGCGGCACGACAAATCAAAAATCAGATACTGCACGCCCAAGCTCGCTCCGATTCTCGACGTCACCTACGGATGCATCGTATATCAGGAGCAGGTCATGCAGATATTCCGCGAAATCGCCGGGTATTCCTTCGGTCACGCGGATGTTGTGCGGCGTGCGATTTCCAAGAAAAAACAGGGTGTTCTCGACGGCGAACGGCAGGCATTCATCGACGGTGCGGTCGCGCAGGGCATTGACGAGCGGGAGGCCGTGGAGCTGTTCGAAGATATCGTCAGCTTCGCAAACTACGCCTTCAACAAGAGCCATGCCGCCGCCTATGCGGTTCTGTCCTTTCGTACAGCGTATCTCAAGACCCACCATCCCCGGGAATACGAGAGCGCACTGCTCACATCCGTCATGTCGTCCACCGATAAGCTGGCGGAATACATCACGGACTGTGCCAAGCAGGGAATCCGCATTCTGCCGCCCGACATCAACAAAAGCCGCGGATCGTTCCACGTCGAAGGTGACGCAATCCGCTTCGGCATGACGGCGATCAAGTCCATCGGAAGCGCGTTCATCGAGCAGATCGTGGCGGAGAGGAACCGGAACGGCGAATACACCGATTTCGTCGACTTCATTCAGCGGACGCGCCCGCTCGACATGAACAAGCGCCAGCTGGAAACCTTAATCAAATCCGGCTCGCTCGACTGTCTGGGCGTCCCGAGAAGTCAGATGCTGGCGGTGTATGAGAGCGTGCTTGATAAAAAGAGCACGGCTGTGAGCGATGACATGGACGGTCAGATCGGACTGTTCGACCTCGGCATGAAAATTTCCGCGCCCAAGCCCGTCCGGATCGAATTTCCGCAATTGCCGGAGTTCTCCGCGCGGGAAAAGCTGATGCTGGAGAAGGAAAGCTGCGGACTGTACCTGACCGGACACGTGCTGGATGACTACAAGCTGCATCTTGAGAAAAT
>JAFTPW010000372.1:0-13580 GCA_017463075.1 Clostridia bacterium | reverse complement strand
TACGGCAAGACGCTCCTTGTCTGTCCGCGTCTCGGGATTCTGCAGGACAGAAACGACTCCAGTGTGATGACCGTGCTCCGCTGCAATGGAAGACGCTGGACACGCGACACTTCCCGGATCTGCACGCATGTGACGTACGATCTTGCGGGATTCCTGCGCGAGTTTGATGCGTCCGGGCTGACGGAACTGGCACCGGTGTGGTCGGCATGCGTGAAGAAATCCATCACTGACCGGCAAGATTACCCGGCACAGTGCGCGACCATTGCCTACCGACGTGCACGCGAAGACGGGATTTACACCGTTCCGCCGGAGGAGTACTGGCATGCCGCCGCCCGGGAAATCGGAGTGGAATAAACAAAACAGCACCTTGATTTTCACCGAGGTGCTGTTATTCTTTGTTTTCGAACAGTTTGCATGTCTCCACACCCAGCGCGTCCGCGAGTGCGAAAATCACGTCAAGGGAGACCGCGCAGTCCGCTGTTTCGATCCGGCTCATGTGCGTACGGCTGATATCCACGATTTCCGCCAGCTTCTCCTGTGAAAATCCGCGCAGCTTCCGGTAATAGGCAATGTTCAGCCCAAGCCGGCGGTACCGGTCGAAAAATCCGTTCTGCATATGCCCCTCCGTTGTACAATTTTATCTTTATATATATTTTATTATACGCGGATGTGCAATTCAATAACGCAGTTTCTCACTTTTGCAACTTGACACGTTACATTTTTTATGATATAATGCAGATGTACCCGAAACCTGCGGCAGAACACCAAACACCAAAGCAAAACATTTTCTCCAAAAAATGTATAGAAAAATTTCCACCCGCCGCAGGGGTACATAAAACCCGGAAGCCAGTCCTCATCCAACCGGCTCCCGGGTGTTTTTTCGCTTATTTTCTGATGAAATACGGCAGGACGTCGATGGGCGCGGGTACTTCAACCTCACCGCCTTCGTAAACCGTGCCGTCCACGTATTCCCACACACCTTCCGGCAGACGGAGCTTCCGCGTCACATCCCCGTCGGATACCACGGGAGCCGCCAGAATGTCATCGCCGAGCATGAAGCAGTCCGTGACAGCCTCAAAGCCCTGATGCGGGAAGACATATTCGAGATACCGCATGATCGGCTCGCCGGTGACGGATGCGTGACGTGCCAGAGCGATGATCTTCTCCGCAAATTTCACGTGAATCCGACCCGCCGCACGGCAGTATTCCGCGTGTTCCTCGTCCAGTACACGCCACGGTGCCGCCGAATACTGCATCATGGGCATCAGCGCCGCGACCTGTGCATATCTCGCGAACAGTGCGGGCTTGAGTGGCGGTGCGCCGGGCAGGAAATCCGTGAACGATCCGCCGCCGATCATGTCGGGACAGACGTACGGGTAGCCCATGATCCCCTGCTGCAATGCGTCGGGAATGAGCCGGGACACGGAGCTCCACTGATGTGCCTTGTCGCAGAGACGTTCCACGAGCGGCAGTCCGGCGCATTTGTAGGTCGCGCGGTATTCGTTGTAGCGGTATTTCAGCCCCAGCTTTGCCCAGAGCTCGCACTGATCGTGAGCGGAGACCCCGCCGTACGTGACGTCGTCATCGCGGTAGGAGTACACGTCGCCCGCGTCAAACTTGAATCCGTCCGCACCCAGCTCCATGAGACCGCCGAGAACGCCGTCGAACCATTCGGCACACCCGGGATTGGACAGGTCCAGCACCGCGGAGTAGCCGTTCCACCAGCTCCGGATGGCAACGGATCCGTCAGCATTGCACACGAGGTATCCCTTTGACGAGAGATGACGGAATTCCGGCGAGTCGGGAGACACGAACGGGCAGATCCACAGCATCACCTCAAACCCGAGCGCGTGCAGTTCGTCCAGCATCGCTTTTGCATCCGGGAAAGTGTGTCCGTTGAAGCGCCAGCCGCCGTAGTAGTCCATCCAGCCGTCGTCGATCATGAGAATTCCGGGCGGCATGTGGTTGTCAACAATTCCGTGCGCGTAGCGGAGTATGCTCGCCTGACTCTGGTCATAGATCAGCTCCGCCCATGTGTTGTACTGCGGCTTAATGAAGAAATTCTCCGGCGGAATCTCACCGTTTGCCGGGAAATGCTTCGCCGATGCATCGAGAAACGCCGCTCTCAGATTTCCGTGACCCTCGGAGAGCACAAAATCGTCCGCGGCACCCGTGACCGAGATCACGCCGTTTTCGATATCGACATCGTAGGGTTTGTCACTCCAGAGATACCGTCCGGCGGAAGAAAGCAGAATCGGAGATTCCTGATTGCCGGTGTAGTTCTTCGTCGGATGCCAGGAGTAAACCGACTGCGCGTTCAGCGGGAATTTCGTGCCGTGAATCGTCGCCAGTCCGTACCAGTGTTCCCCGGGCAGCATGGTGATTTTTGTATCCATCGTTTCGTCCTCGTTTCGTGAATTACTGGTGTCAGTATATCACATTTTTGCGGATTTGGCAACCGGAATCGGGATTATTTGTCCGCCGAAATCCGTGCCGCGTCGATCTCCGCTTCTCCGAAAATGTAGGACGCGACGGAGATTGCCGAGGTCACAACCCCTGCGATCTGCGCCCAGTCGTTTTCCTCAAGACCGAACGCCGCCGCAATGCCGACCGCAAGACCCGCAACCGCCGCCCACAGCTTCCGGGACGACAGCTTTCTCACAAGTTCCTTCATGCAGATTTCTCCTTTCCTCAGTTTTTCTTCTGCATCATCATATGCATCCGGTGCAGGAATACAACCGCATCCTCCCGCGTGCACGGCTGATCCAGCATCAGGTTTCCTTCACCGTCGCCGAGCAGGATTCCGTTTTCCGTCGCCCAGCGCACCGCATCCTCCGCCCACGGATTCGCACCGGTCGGCTCGTGCACATATCCGGCTTTGTTCGGGATTCCGAGCACATCTGCTGGACTCACCGTAATTCCGTCGGCGCGGCGCACTTCCAAATGCAGGTGGGATCCGGTGGAGCGTCCCGTCGAGCCCTCAAGACCGATGATCTGCCCGGCTGCAACGTATTCCCCTGCTGTGACATGGCGCGCGGAGAGATGGCAGTAGTAGTACGTGAGCCCGTCATCCCCTGCGACCGAGACGTAATTGCCCCATTCCCACGTGCGGTTCGTCCTGTCCGTTACCATCCGCGAGCGCAGAACCGTACCGCCGGTGACCGCACGGATTTCCTTCGACGTGACGCCGACGAGATCAATCCCGCCGTGCCATGCGCCTGACTCCCCGGTGATGGGATCGGTTCGGCTGCCGTAGGGACTTGCAATCCGGAAAACTCCGCTGTACGGCATCATGGTTCCGCCTCCTTTCCGTCCGGGAGTGCAAGCGTCTCTTCGTACAGTGCCGTTGCGATGTCGTTGCCGCCGAGCGCGTGGTATGCCTCGTACACACGCCTGAGGGATTCCTTGGCGTAGATCGGGCAGCGTCCGTCGGCTTCGTAGCGTTCGTGGCAGGCGATGATTTCCGCACGCAGGAGGCACTGTACCCCGTCGGAGATCGCCTTGTCACGCCTGAAGCGGGTCTTCACATACGCCGCCGCAAGCGAAATCACGCCTCCGCAGAGAAAAGGCAGTGCCCATTTGATGAATGTTTCTGTAATCATAATTCTCCTTTCGTTTTTTCTCGCTGTCCGGATTATACCACATCCCGCCGGATTTGTCATCCGCGCATTTTCCCGCATATTTCCCGCGGTATTCTCACAGAAATCCCGTCGTTTTCCCATGACCCACAGCATCTCGTTCACAAATTCCCCCTTGCGCATGACGGCGGATTGTGATATAATGTAATAAATATCGACACAATCCGAGGTGAGATCATGGCGAAATGCTACAACTGCGGGATCGAAATCCCCGCTGACGACAAAACCAGATTATGCGACCGGTGCAAGGGGATCCTGCTTCCCTTTGTCAAGCTCACGGACGCGTCCACTTCCTCCGCAGTCCGGCGTCTGATCAGCAACGAACGGAACCTCAGAAACGCGGGTGTGACCGACAGCGGCATGGAATATCTCCTGCGGATCTGCGAACTGCGCGACAAAAAGAAGATGCAGGAAAAGGCCGAACGAGAAGCCGCACGCAATGCGAAAATGCAGACGCCGCCCCAGCCCCAGCCGGATCTCACACAGGACGAGGACGCCGGCTACATGGAGATCGAGCTGCCCATGGACGAGCCGCTGGCACTTCACCGGGAACCGTACGGAAAGATGCTCGGTGTGTGTGCCGTTCTGCTCATCCTCTGCGGCGCAGGTCTGATCGCGTACTTCGCCGTGCAGTGGCTCCTTCACGATGCGCTTGAAATTCCCTGCGTGATTGCGGCAATCGCGTGCTTTGCGGCGGCGGGCATTGTGTCTCCGCTGAAAAAGGTGATTCACGACCTTGACGAGATCAAGACGCGGCTGAGATAAGACAAAACGAAATCCCCCTGATTGATTCAGAGGGATTTTTTGTTTTCGGTTGATTTATTCCTCAAAACATCCGTAGGCTTCAAGAACGCATCTGCCGAGGTCGTAGAGATACCGTTCGTACGAGCACCGCAGGGCAAGAGGAGCGGATGCCAGCCGGGTATCGCGTTCGTACTGCCGTCTCTTTGCCGCAGGCGTGTAGACTCCGCCGACTTCAAACGTGAAGTATCCGCCGTAGCCGATGTCGAAGAGTCCGTTCATCACGGCGTCAAGATTCAGCGTTCCGAGAAACGGCGTCAGGTGCGAGTCGCTCCCTCCCATGTTGTCCTGAATGTGCAGGGCGCGGATATGACTGCCGAGCATGCGGAGAGCTTCGTCCTGCGGCATTTCCTGCATGTTCGCGTGTCCGACGTCCCATACAGCGTGGAACAGCGGGTGATTCACGTGCTCGATCATGGCGAGAAGATCCGGTGCGTTGTCGATCCAGTACAAACCGTCGACGCACATTTTGTTGAAATTCTCCACAAGGATGTTCACGCCGTACTTCTCCGCGCGCTCGAGGATGGGCTTGAAGAACTCGCCGTTCTCGCGGAAGGTTTCCTCCTTCGTCAGTCCCGGTGTGTAGCCGGAATGCACGACGAGATTCGGAATTCCCCATGCACCGCAGGCGTCCACGCACCGGATGGTGTCTTCAATGAACGCGGCATTGTCCTCGGCGAGCGGTCTGCCCATCGGAGAATGCCCCTGAATCAGCCGGATGCCGAGTTTGTCCGCTTCTTCCGCGATCTCATCGAAATATGCGCGCCAGTTTTCGGAGTACACACCCGTTCTGCCGCCGAGATCACAGCCGAAGGAGTAGTCCGCGTAACGGAATCCTGCCTCCCGGATGTGCCGGAGCGACGCTTTCTGGCATTTCGTATAGCCGTAAAAATCCCCTGTTGTGGTTGCGAGTTTCATGGCAAATTCTCCTTTCCCTTACTGCTTCACGTAGGACATATAGGTTTCGATTTTGTCCGGTGTCTCTTCGCGGATGACGAAGACTCTGCCGCCCATCATGTCGTCGTGGTGGTAGGTGTCGTAGCCGATGTTCGCCGCGTATGCGAGACAGATGCCGCAGAACGTACCCGCGTAGTCGTTGCAGTGGTCGTGTCCGCAGCAGACGGCTTTGATATCGCCGCGTTCGATCATGGCGGTGAACATGCCGGAATTGAGCGGTCCCGCGCAGACTTCCTCACGCATCTCGCCGGTCATGCCGGTCTCTTCGGGATTGAGCGCGACCTCGTAGAACTCCTGAAGCGGGATGTGGAAATACGCCAGTCCCGGAACCTTATGCCCCGCGTACCGTTCGATTTCCTCGGAAGTGTCAAAGTACCACAGAATCTGCGAGAACGGCATGTAGGCGTAGTTGGACTCCGGCTGACCGCGGTACATGGTATGCCCGAGACGCGCCTGATACCCTGCCAGACCCTCGTCATCCACGTACGCCCCGGAGTCCAATCCCCATACGGCAAACACGGGATCACTCCGGCTCTCATCCGCGGGATACACGGGAAGGACGTAATTGCCGACGCCTTTGACTTCCGCGGGGCCTGCCTTGGAGATGCAGTACGGGAACGCTTCGTAGACGTCCTGCTGCTGTGCACGGGTGAGGGTATTTTCGCCTTCGTCGTCGTGATTGCCGTAAACGTGCGCCCACGGGATCTTCTTTTCCTCAAGATGCCCGACGAGGACGGCAAGATAGTCGTGAAGCTCGCGGTCCGATTTGCATGCCTTCGCGTTGTCGCCGCAGAAGAGCACCAGATCGGGGTCTTCCCTGTCGATGACGGCGTTCATGTCGGTCACGGTCCGTTCCTGCGGCGCGGGAGGACATGCCTGCACATCGGTGAACACGAGCACGCGGAACTGCCCGTCTCTGCGGAAACGGAGGGTATGCTTCTGATCCCGGATGATATCGGGACATGCTGTCTTTTCCATAGCTGAAACCTTCTTTTTCTGCGTTTTTCTTTATTCTACACCACTCTTCCGCCCGTGTCAAGACAAAAAAACAGACACCGACCGAAGCCGATGCCTGCATTTTGGGATCAACTGAAATATTTCCGCCACGGAAGCGCATCCGCAAAGGTATAGGTTTTCTTCAGCCACGCGGAGATTGCGCCGATCATGGAGCCGTTGACGAGCGCGCACACCACGGTACCCCAGCTGACACCGACGAATCTGCCGAAGCCGAAGAACGCGAAGGACATGAGGATGCTCACACCGAGGCTGACGCAGTCGTAGACGGTCTTGAATTTGCCGATGTCCCAGCCTCGGGACTGCGCAATGGTCTTGACGAACAGCTCATACGCCTCCGGTGCGATGTAGGTATAGAACAGGAGCGCAACGCCGAGGGAGCAGACGGGCATGCCGAGAAGGTACCACACGATCCGCCAGACAAGACCTTCCGCCGGCAGGAACGAGCACAGCCAGATGCATCCGTCGAGCGTGAAGCCGTAGATCACCGCGGTGACGAAGGAGAACAGGAACATGAGCTTGAATTTCCGCATCACGACGGCAAGCAGGATCAAGAGAAACGCCTGGAAGGTGTACTCCGCCATGCCGAAGGAGAAGAACGGCAGAAATTCCGAAATTTTCACGTGCAGGATGTACGCCGGAGAGACGACCATGGACATCCCGAAGCCTGCGCGCTCCATGAATGCGGTGCCGAGTGCGAGAATGATGATGCCGAGTATGTATGCCGCTTCGGCGTAAAGGGTGCGTTTTTTCATATTTCCTCCCAAAAAAACAAAAGCAGCCCTGCGTGTTTGATAAGGAAACACGAAAAGCTGCTGAATTTCAAACAAAAAACCCTCGAAACTGTTGCTTCAAGGGTTTGTCTATGCGGGACGTTAAAGATGTTTTCACGTTTTTTCTTCATAGACACGAACTCTGTCGGCTCGTTTTGCAGAAATATTATAACATACATCCTTGGCTATTTCAAGCCATACCTGAAAAAATAATCGACCACAGTATTTCATGTGATCGACCATTTCCGTTTTACCGAACTTCTCAGCCCAGCTCCTGTTCCACCTCCATCCCGCCGATGAATACCACCTTGATCTTTTCTTTCGATTCCACAATCACGCATTCGAGTATCTGCCGCACGATCTTGTCATCGTAAGTCAGCGGATGATTTTTCAGCCCTTCCATCACCGTGAAGATTTCATCAAGGCGGGACTTGGTATTTTCCCGTTTTTGTTTCGTATCCTCATAGTGTGCAAGCTGCTGTTCCAGCCGATGTTTTTCATTCATCAGCTCACTCATCTGCGTATCGTCGAATGTGTCCAAGGATATGTTGGACGCCACTTCTTTCAGCAGTCGCTTGAACTCTGTATCGATCTCCGCAAGCCGTATCTGAATGCCGAGGCTTTTATCCTCGCTCTCGCCTCCTTCCATTGCCATTCCGATATGTAATTTCAGATTTTTCAGGATATCCGCATTCTGTTCCGCCACTTTCAGTATGGCATCCATGATCGCTCTCTGCAGCGGCCCTTCTTCCATGCTCGGCGATTTGTGGCAGTATTTCTTGCCGTAATCCAGACGGCTGATGCACCGCCATACGATTTTCTTTTCGGATTTACCTGTCCATGTACATCGCCGGTATGGTGTTCCGCACTCACCGCAGATCAGCAGTTCCGTGAGTGCGTATTTTCCGCAGTATTTTCCTTACTCGGTTTTTGTTCCCACCTGCTTTACTTTTCGTTTCCCGTTCCGGCGTGCCAGTTCTTCCTGAACTCTGCCGAAGGTGGCGGAATCGATGATCGCAGGATGGTTGTTTTCCACATAATATTTCGGTCGCTCACCATTGTTGACCTTTACTTTTTTACTGATGCAGTCGGTTATATATGTCTTATTCAGGATGGCATCGCCTTTGTATTTTTCGTTGGTCAGTATGGACTGTACCGTCCTGTTGTGCCATACACCTTTTCCCGAGGGTGTGGGAAGCTGTTGCGTGTTCAGATCACCTGCGATTTTGGCTATACTGTCGCCGGTCAGGAATTTGTCGTATATCATGCGGATAATTTCGGCTTCTTCGGGAACAATCTCCGGTTTGCCATCTGCACCTTTGCGATATCCGAGAAACTGGTTATAGTGGAAGGGGACATTGCCTTCTTTAGCACTTTGTGCCTTCCCCCACTTTACGTTTGCGCTGATGTTCTCGGATTCGCTCTGGGCGATGCTTCCGTAGATGGTGATATAGAATTCCGCACCGGGCTGTGAACTGTTGATACCCTGTTCCTCGAACAGTACATCTACTCCAAGATCCCTGAGCAGCCGCACATTTTCAAGGCAGTCTACGGTATTTCTGGCGAATTGGCTGATGGACTTGGTAAGGATCATGTCGATCTTCCCGCGCTTGCACATCCGAATCATGCGATTGAATTCGTCGCGCTTCTTGGTGCTTGTTCCCGATATACCTTTATCAGCGAAGATATCCACCAGTGTCCATTTTGGTTCGCTTTGGATTTTCTCTGTGTAATACCGCTTCTGCACATCGTAGCTGTTCAGCTGTTCTTCCTCTTTGGTGGAGACACGGCAGTATGCGGCAACACGAAGCGGACGGTATGCCGACTGGATTTGCTCCTGCGGTTTCACAGCGGCTTCAATAACGTGAACAGTTTTCTTCGGTAATGCTGTCTGTTCCGTCATGACTTACTCCTTTCCGATCCGCTGACCGTTCAGCAGTGTGATTCCCACGTTTCCGTTAGTTTCGAGGTAGATGCTTTTTACAGTCAGTTGGAACAGTTCTGTAGAAAATTCAGAAAGCGGACCCGATTTCTCAAAGTCCGCTTTCAGCTTGATTGTTATATATTTGTTTGGATCAATCTCCGCATATCTCCGTGAGGTATATTCGAGCATCTTCTGACGCAGTGCCGCTTTATCGAAACCGTAACCTTCCAGTGTTCTGGAGATTTCATTTTTCAGATATTGCAGTTCAGTATTCGGTTCATACTCGGATGGTATCTCATGTATGATCTCAGGATCCTCAATGATGTGATTCAGGATTATCGTCAGCTCTGCCAGCAGTGTTGTGTCGGGCAGTGAGAAGCTGACACCACATTCGGGGTTTCTGCATCCCCATCGCTCATTGCCTCTGGTATTGTGCTGGCGTTTCATAATACCGCCGCATTGCGGGCAGTACATCGGAACATTCAGATTGTAGATGGCATCCTTTCGGTTGGTTTCACGCTGTGTACTTTTCTGAAGCTTCAGCATGGTCGCATGGGTATGTGTTTCCTGTGTAATCAGTGCAGGAAAGGTGTCTGTTCCGATATATCGCTCATCCTCGATCAGCCGCATGATTCTGGACTTGTTCCAGCCGATCACACCGGGACGGTATTCGATACAGTCGTTGTTCAGATCAGCGGCGATATTCAGAAGAGACTGTCCGTGCAGGTATTCACTGAATATCCGCTGGATGATTTCGCTTTCATTCGGGTTAATGGTAACCGCACCGTTTTCGTAACGGTATCCGTATGGAATTGTTCGTACATTCATGCTGTTTTACACCGTCCTTTCTCCGGTATTTCCTCGGTCAGTGATATGCCGCCGATCAGATGGAATGTAAGCGATGAGCTGCTCTCAACCGTGATCCGTTCTACGATCTGCTCGAACAGTTCTTCGTCGAAGCTGTTACGAGGTTCATATTCCACGAATATGTCGTACAGTTCTCTCAGCTTATCAAGCTGTTCATCGTTTTCATCTTCCGAAAGTTTCTTTTTTCGTTCTGCTCTAAGAGTGCTGATTTTCTGATTGATGTCTGCTGACTGCTGTGCGTACTCTGCGGCATTCAGGATTCCGTTTGTATGCAGGCGTGTGATAACAAGGTTCTGAGCCGTCAGATTGGCGATCTCGCCGTCAATCTCCGATATCCTTCCATGATTCTCGCTTGTCTTGTCCTGCATCAGTTCAATGTCACGGATCAGCTTTCCGATCAGATCCTCATAATGATCTTTCAACTTCCATGTAAGCAGACGGAATGTGTCGTAGACGCCCTGTTCTCGGAGTCTACGGCTGACACATTGTGTTGTTCCTGATGATGCTGCATTGCAGAGCCATACTTTGATTCCTCTTACGGTTTGGATGCGGAATGATCTTCCACAGTCGGGACATCGGAGTTTTCTGCTTAGCGGTGAAACAGTCCTTTCTGCATTGGGATTATAGGATCTGGTTTTCTGGAGACTCTGTGCTGCTTCATACATTTCACGACTGATTATTGGTGGATTGCTGTTTTCCACATAATATTGATTGCACTCGCCGTGATTGAGTTTTCTTCTGTAAGGAAGGGTGTCGGTGGTGTAGCTTTTCTGAAGCAGAGCATCTCCCATATACCGTTCATTGTTCAGGATATAGGTGATGTTGTAGGAGATCCATCGGGCGTTTTCTTTTTTCTTCGGAATCCCTTCTTCATTCAGCATGGTCGCAATCGCCTGCTTGCCGTACCCACTCAGGTACAGGTCGAATATCCGCTGTATCACCTTTGCTTCGGCTTCATTTTCGACGAGTTTTCCGTCGATGAGGTCAAAGCCGTAAGCGGGAGATGAGGTATTGTAGTCGCCGGATTCCATCCTCTTTTTATAGCTCCAACGGACATTCCCTGATATGGCTTCGCTTTCCTGTTGTGCAGCCATACCGGGGAATGTTACGATCATCTCCATATTCAGTTTTTCGGTGTCAATGTCCTGTTCCTCAAAGTAGATGCTGACACCAAGCTCCTTCATCAGCCGGACTGCTGTAAGAAGCTCCGGTGTATTCCGTGCGAAGCGGGATACCGATTTTACGATGATCCGGTCAATCTTTCCTTTCTTGCAGTCACGGATCATACGGTTCATTTCATCACGCTTGTCCATGCTGGTACCTGTCAGCCCTTCGTCGGCGTAGATGTCCACCAGAGTGTACTGCGGATGCTTTCGCTCATAATCCTTGTAATACCGAATCTGTGATGCGAAGGAATGCAGCTGATCTTCCGAATTACTGGATACCCGACAGTAAGCCGCCAGACGGATTTTCTGCTTTTCTTTTTCTGTTCGGCTTGTAATGTCTATGACATTCATTGTGTGTTCTCCTTTCCGCAGGTATCTTTCCTGCTGCATCAATCATATCACAAGAGTTCGAATACATCCAGTGCAAACCCAGAATGTTATCTTCTCAGACACAATAAAGTTCCACTTCGTAATAAGCGGACATAATGCGAAGAATCTCTTTGTATTCATCTTCTGTAATAAGCTTCATGCCAAGGAGAAGCCGGAGCATATTGATGCTGTAGCATACAGATGCGTTATTCTGATCGATCATTTTTGTTATCCTCCCTGTTTTGTAATTCCAGACTCGCCATAAGTGCAAGATCCACTTCGTGCATAATCTCTGAGTCCAGTGTGGTTATATACCTGTCCAGCCTTGTTTTATCAATCGTCCGAATCTGCTCGGTCATGACCATTGACTTCATCATAGATTCGGAACAATTTACTATGACATGGGTTGGAAGGTTTCTTTTACGCATTTGACTTGTGATGGCAGCAACAATGGTGGTCGGACTGTATCGGTTTCCGGAATCATTCTGGATGATCAAAACCGGACGCTGGCCATCCTGCTCACTGCCCACAACGGGTGAAAGATCGGCGTAGTATATGTCGCCGCGTTTTATTTCTTTCATGTGCTTTCCTATGTAAAAAAGACGGTCGTATATCTCCGAAAGGGAACATACGACCGTCCTTCATTTTGTTTGTCGTTTTGTGTGTTTGTTGTCCGTAATTTATCTCATACCCACGGACTGATTTTCATTGGGCTTTCAGCAGACGGACAGCTGCGGACTGTCTCCATTGGAATTTCACCATCGCTGAGTTTGGACTCGTCCAAACTCGGTACCCACGCCGACCGCGCTTTCGCTACGGAAGTATCATTGTCACCGTTGTCTGTCATCGCACACCACAGGGAGCAATCCTGCGGTCAAGTCATCCGACTCGTCTGCTTGCCGGCTCATCACCTCTGCAACAACGGGTATTTATCTGCTAAAGGAAATATGCGGTTTTCAATGATCGGGTGAGAATGAGATGTACCCCTTTCTCGCTTGTATAGGGGAAGATCATCGGCTTTTGAGCCACATTATTTTGATATTTTTTTGTTTTTTCTCAATTTTTCGAGAATTCTTTCCTTGCGATGGTTGATCGTCCTCTGCGGGATCCCAGTTCTGCGGGAATATTCCCTTTCTGAAATCCCTTTGTTATATAAAGCTTCAACCAATTGCCGTTCTTCTGCTTCAAGCTCATCAATGCACTCCCGGAGCGATTTGACGATTTCTGCCTGAACAACAATGTTTTCCGGCGTTTCTTCTTCATCAACAAACTCATGAAAGTTTTCATAATTTTCGTTCTCGCCGCCGATCAGGCCACTGATCTGAATCTCATGATCGTAGAAGCTCTCATCGTTGTCCTTGATATTCCATTCTGTCCGACGGTATGTATCGTACACCTTTTTCGTGACGACGACATCTTCATACTGCTTGGTCAGGGTGTTGTAAACCTTGAGGATATAGATATCTTTTTCCATTTTGTGATCTCCTGTGAATTTTTGAAATTTGGGTAAAAATCAAAAATTCGGAGATCACGGATATCGTGCGACAGCGGTCTGCCACACGGAAATAAAAAAAGGACGGCAGCTTTCACAAGTTAATGCAAAAGCTGCCGTCCAGCAGATATATTCAGATAACAACAGAAAACCTCCGCAAGTTATTCTTTCAAGGCAATTGCTTTTTGCCTTTCCAGTCTAACTTGCGGACGTTACATGCCCCATTGCACGGGGTATTACAATTTGTTACAAGTTGAAATTGGCGTTACATGAGTATTACGGAGGCATTACACTTTGTTACAGAAGTATTTTAATGATGAATTATACCTCCATAAACGTCATAAAGATAGTCAAGTGCATGTATATATGTATTATCTTTCATAGAATGTCTACGTTGCCATGCCAACAGAGTATTATCATTTAAGATAAACATTTCTTTCAAAAATTTCTCAACATCATATTTTATGTTGAGTTCACTTTTGGCAACTCCCATACTTGAATGTTCAAAATAAACGTTCTGTATCCGGGCGGGAGGATTCATTCTAAGCATGCTGGTCATTGATAATTCATGGTATATCC